>ONPE01000163.1 GCA_900319615.1 uncultured Eubacteriales bacterium | reverse complement strand
TCAAAGGCTATACCGATGCTGTACACGGAGCGCCAGAGATAAGTGTTGGCGAAAGTGATATCACAGCCGATCTGACCGCAGCTGCGTACAAAGTAATCGACGCGTTCTTTATCGGCTATGGTAGGTGTATGAAAATCAAGCATCAGGTCATTCCTTAATCAGCTCAAACAAGCTGTCGTTGATATCCTCGACAGAGCGCATCTCGCCGTCTTCGGTACACTCGACCGATATCCAGCCCAAGCGCTCTATCGCGTACATAGCCGAGGTACGGCAGCGCAGCAGATAAGCTACGTTACTCTCATGAATATCCTTTTTGCTGTCGTCGCCCTTGTAGCGGCTGAGCATCAGCCTCTGGCTTATGGCAGGGTCGACGTCGAGGAAGATCACCATATCCGGAGCCGGTATCGCGAGGCGGTTGTACTCGTAGTCAAACAGCCACTCGATGTAGCTGCTGCGCTCGGTGTAAGGGAGCTTTGCCATCTGATGGATGATGTTCGAGGTGGTGTAGCGGTCGGCTATGATGTAGTCATATGTCGCGTAATCCTCGCCCCATTTGTTGATGAATGATGCTACCCTGTCTACCGCGTAAAACGACGAAGCCTGATAGGGGTTCACATCGTCGGGACTCTCGCCGAGCTGACCGTTCAGATACATCCTGACAAGAGCGGAGGAATCGCTCTCATAGTCGGGAAAGCTCACGGTACGCGCCTTATATCCCATAGCGCACAATCGCTGGCAAAGCAGCCTGCTCTGAGTCGCCTTGCCGGAGCCGTCGAGACCGTCTATAACGATCAGCTTTGCGTGTTCACGCGCCATATGTCACACCTCTGTTCTATATTGTATATCAGTATCATTTTAGTCCTATATATTGTACCACATGATACAGGATTATTCAATATCAAGTTTGTAACCAAATATTGAACAATATTTTTCTGCAAAAGAAAAAAGCCTCACTCTGAGGCTTTAATCATTTTCTGATAAAACGGACCGTTCAAACCAAACCCGTAACAAACATCGTGATAAGCGCTCCGGCAGACGAGCCGAGGGCGACCGCTATCAGCGGCAGGTCGAAGTACGCCATCACCAGCGCGACTACCGTGCCGACAACGGAGCTCGTCACATCACCGGTCGCATAGAACACCGCCGGGAAAGTCATCGCCGACAGCACGGCGTATGGGATATAGTACAGCACCGAGTTGATGAACCTCGAGCGTATCCTACCCCTTACAGCGGCGAAGGGGATCACACGTATGAGGTAGGTGGTCACCGCCATCACGGCGATATAGGCGAAGATACTCATGACTCCTCCTCCCCTCTCTCCTGCACCGGGAAGATCAGCGCCGCGACCGTAGATGCGACCACAGCTGATATTATTATCGAGAAGCCGTCGGATATCACCGGCAGCAGATAATGTATCAGTATACTGATGCCCGCAGCCGTCAGCACTACGAACAGCACCCTGCGGCTCTTCTTAGCCGGAGGTATGATGATAGCTATGAACATCCCGTACAGCATCAGCGAAAGCGCCGCCGTGAGCGCCTTGGGCATGATGTCTCCGGCAGCTGCGCCGAGGAAGGTGCCGAGGCTCCAGCCGATGAACGGCGTGAAAATCAGCCCGTACATATACGCCGGCAGTATCGGCTCAGGCTGAGAGGAAGCGACGGCGAATATCTCGTCCGTCACGCCGAAGCCCGCGACAAGCCTGTGAGGCAGCGTAAAGGACGGCGCGAGCTTTTGCGACAGGCTCAGGCTCATCAGCGAATATCTCAGGTTTATCACAAGCTGACACAGGATCATCTCGAGCATCGAGCCGCCTGCGGCTATCACGCCTACACCTGCTACCTGACCGGCAGAGGTTAGGTTGGTCACCGATATGCCTACAGCAGCGAGTATCGAAAGATTCTTTTGTACACACAGCACGCCGAAGCCGAACGAAACGCTCAGATACCCGAGCATTATCGGTATGCCGTGCCGCATACCCATAACAAATTTTCTCTTCATAAGTCAAAACATACAGCCCGCTGAGCCGACGAAGAGCTTCAACGGGCGGATTTCATTTTCTAATTATCGGCAGACAGTATCTTCCTGTCGAGCATATTCAGGCGGTCTGCCTGGATCACCATCTCACAGTGGATTATGCCTACCCTCGTGCCGGTGGATATAAAGTCGGTGACTATACCCAGCAGAGCCGCGACCGCAAGCGAAGAATCCGGTATGCCGAGCTGAGTCATCAGTATGCCCATGACGACGAGCATACCGCCCGATACAGGCGGAGCCGCCATGCTGAGCACCGAGCACATTATCCACATATTTATGAACCATCCGATATCGGCGGTGGTATGATGAAACTCCGCCAGATAGAACAGAATTATGACGAACGCCGCGCCGGTAGTGGACGCACAGAGGAGATTAGCAAACGGCAGACCGAATCTGTCGAATTTCGGTGAGATACCGAGCTTCTTCTCGTTAACGTTCAAGACCTCGCTGAACGCGCTCGAGGACGACGCTGTCAAAAAACCGATGAGCATGGTTTTGTTCGTCTTCCTAATCAGCATCAAAGGGCTGACGCGGAATTTGGCGCCTGTGTAGATGATCTTGCCTAACGTCAAAAGTCCGCAGAATACTATGCAGATCACGATCGGCTTCCACAGCATCACGAATATATCCGAGCCGCTGTCCCAGATGAGCTCAACAAGAGAAACAAAGATATACAGCGGCAACAGCTTACATACGAGCTCGATTATCTGCGTGAACAGCAGCGTGAGGCTCTCGATGATATCCTTGAGCACATCGACCTTGCTCGATAACAAAAGCATGACCGCACCGACGATGACCGCCATAAAGACGATCTGCAGCATACTGCCCTGGATAAAAGGTGTGAACGGATCCGTGGGGAATATCGAGAACAGAAGCTCCACAAGTTTATCCATCTGCAAAGCCTCTCCGGATCCTGTGCCGAAGCCGACGTTGAACAGCGGTATCATACATACCACGCACAGCGCAGTACCTAAAAACGTACGCACAATCATCCTGCCAACGGTATGACCGCCCATGCTCTTCAGGTCGGATACCGAATCCGTCGAGCATATACCCGTCACGACCGAGAAAAACACCATCAGCCGGACGAAGGTATTCAGCACGTTCATGAACGCTCCGGAAACAGGCGCTATGACATAGCTCGTGATCGCCCCGGTTACGTCCGGCGGGATGACCAGCTTCAGCAAGCCTGCCAGCACAGCGAGCACGACCGCGATCAAAAGCATTATCTCGCTTTTATGTGAAACGTTTGGAGCTCGCAGGAAGAGCTTGTTCACGCCCTTATGGTAGCTCCAGTGCGGCGTCAGGCCGAGATTGAAAAGCAGATCCTCCGCGATGCCGTCGCCGGAGGTCGGATCAAAGCTCTCTCCCCTGTATGTGAAAGAGATATACGGCGTGCCGAATCTTTTCCCCATTATAAAGGAGCCCTCTGCCTTTTCATCAAAATGTTCGCAAATGTTCAGCAGCTGATCCTCCATGGTCAGCCACACGCGCAGCGAATCCTGCTAACCGACCCCGCATCTTTTGAGCCATATCCTTATGCTCTCGGAGATATGATCTACCCCTTTGCGGTCAAGCAAAACTTTTTCTTCCGTATAGTTGTTCTTCATGCATCACACCCGTAGCAGTCGCAGTATTTGAAAATACGCCTGATAAAGTATCGTTTTGATTTGACTGCTATTTCACACGCTGATTATTGTATCACGCGATATTTATTCTGTCAATTAAATCTTAGGATGAAGAGAGTAAGACTAAAATCGGCTTTCAGCGGTAATTTTTCACCTGCGCTTCATCGAATCAGTCACGAATACGCCGACCAACTTTTGCTTAAAACAAAAACAGCGCCGGCAAAAGCTGACGCTGTTATAAT
>ONPE01000059.1 GCA_900319615.1 uncultured Eubacteriales bacterium | reverse complement strand
GGCGTTGCAGAGAACGGTATCTACACCGTATACTTCCGTCCCGCAGGCGACGGCACAGCTGAGGACGGCTACACCTACGTTCCGTTTGAGAACGACGGCTCCGGTCTCGACGCTCACGGCTGCAAGAACGGCGGCTATCTCTTCAAATTCGTCAAGACTGACGAGTACACCCCCACAGAGGCTCCCACAACAGCTCCCGACCAGACCATGACCGTTTACTTCAAGAACGATCTCAACTGGACTGACGTTAACGCTTACTACTGGGGCGGCACATCCGCAGCTCCCACATGGCCCGGCAACCCTGCCGAGGATTTAGGCAACGGCTACTTTAAGGCTGTAGTTCCGAACGACATCACAGGTCTTATCTTCAACGGTAAGGACGGCGAAGTTTCCGTTCAGACTGTCAACATCGAGAGTGATCTTACTGATGGCAACGCTTGGGCTCCCACAGGTGAGCAGGACGGCAGCAACTACATTGTAGAGCTCGCTGATGCTCCCAAGACTACCATGACAGTATACTTCACCGATACAGAGGCTTGGGGCGACATCAACGCTTACTATTGGGGCAGCGCTGATTCCAGCGTAGATTGGCCCGGTACTCCCGCTACCTTCGAGAAGGTAGATCATGACGGCCACAATGTATACAGCGCGGTAGTTCCCGCTGACATCACCGGTCTCATCTTCAACGGCAACGGCAGCCAGACCTCCGACATCACCGCTAACCTGGTAGACGGCGGCGCATGGCGCATGGTTGACGGCGCTGTAGTTGAAGGCTTCTGCCCGCAGATCATCGGCGGCGGCTATGTACTCGGCGACGCTGACAACGACGAAGATGTAACTCCTCTCGACGTTGTATATGTTCAGCGTTACGATGCAAATTACCCCATCGGCGATGTTGAGGAGACCATCATGCAGGCTGACGTAGACGGCAACCAGGCTGTCGAGATCATCGACGCTACCTTCATCCAGCGTTATCTTGCTGAGATGGATGTCATCTATCCGATAGGCGAGGTTATTCCCGCATAATCGCTTGATATAAAATATCATCCAACATCTTATCCCCCTGCTTCGGCAGGGGGATTTTGGCACGTGTGCCTTTTTACGCCATACTGTTACGTTCATCTTTTGCCTTAGGTTCATGTATCACAGCGTTGAGATTAATACCCGACCCCTCTCACCTAAAGTATTCGGGCACGTGGGCACGCGTGCCTTGACGCGCGCGTCTTTTACGCCATACTGTTACGTTCATCTTTTGCCTCAGGGTCATATATCACAGCTTTGTCTAATATTTCCAACCCCTATCTCCGATAACCTCATGTGAGATCGAATACATTTTTGTGCCAAGTTTGGATCAAATTACCCGATCTTTTACCCGACTTTACATATCATGCGATCTGTCTTTGCTCATAGCACAAATGCCCAAATAATAGGGGCAAATTTTGTTATCCTTTTTATTAAAAAATATTGAAAATCTTACAAAATTGTGATAATATGAAAATAATATAATAGCTATAGGAGGCTTAATATGAAAAAAGTAATCAGTTTATTACTCGTGATCGCTATGCTTATCGCGATCGTAACTGTTAGCTTCAACGCTTTGTCCGTTTCCGATGAAGGCGTTCTCTCGGTAAACGAGGTGCTGGAGGCAAACGATATCACCCCCGGTGATAAGGAAACGACCCAGCGCATCTACTTCCAGATGCCCAACGGTAACCGCGGCGCAACAGTCGACCATGAAATCACTGTCCACAAGACCATCAATGATCCCGAGACCGGCGAACCGATCGAAGAGTGGGACGAGGTTGTTATCCCTGCGGGCGGCAAGGCTCCCTCTTGGTATAACGAGTACAACTTAGTCGACGGCAAGCACTATGCCGGCGCATACTGGTGGGGCGGTACAGGCGCTGCCGACACATGGTGCGGTTATCGCGCGGAGATCGAGGACTATGATCAGGGCATCTACTACGTAGACCTTCCTCTTGACGTAGTTATGATGATCTGGAATGCCGGCGTTGACGGCGGTACAGATCCCAACGCTCCGATCTACTCCAAGGCTGCTCAGACCGTAGACTTCAACACTGAGGGCGTCGATGAGTTCGTTTTCGAAAGCCTTCCCTACGGTACTCCCGTATATGACGAGAGCTTTGACGGTTGTATCTTTGTCGTAGACCCGAACGCTGTATCCATCAACGCTTATTCCGGTCAGACAACAGCCGGCATCACCCCCTATGTTTACTACGGCAACGGCTGCTACGGCTCCGAGTTCGCAGAAGGTAACGAGTACCCCGACGGCACCGACAATTGGAACGGTGATATGCAGGATATGTGCAAGAACCCCGACCACTTTGTAGACGGCGTTCACGTAGGCTATCATGAAGAAGCTCAGCCCACCGAGGCTCCCACAGAAGCTCCTACAGTGGCTCCCACCGAGGCTCCTACAGAAGCTCCCACCGAGGCTCCTACAGAGGCTCCCTTCACCCCCGATCCCAACAAGATCTACTTCGATACAGAAGGCTCCGGCTGGACATTAGCCAGCGGCGACCTCGTATCTTTCTATGTTTACTCTCTGACCAGGGGTGAGCTCGTATCCTGGGGCGGCAAGAAGCTCAGGGGCGCTAAGGTCGCAGGCTCCGATACCCTTTGGGAGTATGAGCCTGCAGCCAGCAATAAGCTCGGCGCTCTCTTTGATCCCGAAGATTCTTATTTCATCAACTTCTATGTAGCCGGCAAGGGCCTTGAGACCTATGCTCTTCTGTTCGATTCCAGCTGCCTCGGTCACGTTGCAAAATGTGACGGCACCACCTGCGAGAATCCCGTAGACAGCTCCAAAACAAGCCAGCTCGCATACTGGCAGGGCATTGATCCCACAGAATGGGGTCCCCGTCTCCAGATCTCTTCCACCGGTAACGTTGTAGGCTCCTGCATTGATCCCGGTAAAACCGCCGAATCCATCTTTAACGATTTCTTAACTGTTATTCCGGATAAGATGACTGTGACAATGTTCGAAAACGCCCTTCAGTACAGCACAAAGACCGAGCAGCAGATGATCGACGATATCGGTATTGCTCTCGGACTGACCAAGCAGCAGGTATTCAACGGCTTCGCCAGAAACGAAGTTGAGACCGCTTGGGATTACACCGCATCTCCTCTGGCCGGCGACGTAGTTCTCCCGACCGAGGCTCCGACAGAAGCCCCGACTCAGGCTCCGACAGAAGCTCCCACAGATGCTCCTCAGCCCATTGTCGAAGGCAAGTGCGGCGACGTTGACGGCTCCGGCGAAGTTGACATCGTAGACGTTACCTTCATCCAGCGTATCCTTGCAGATATCATCAACGCCACACCTGCTATGCGTATTCGCGGCGACGTTGACAAGAACGGCGAGCTCGATATCGTTGACGGTACCTATATCCAGCGTTACCTCGTCGGCATCAACGACGGTTTCGGCATCGGCGTCGATATGGACTGATTTCGTTTATCGAAAACGATCCCGATAACAAAATACTGATTTAAAAAATTCTCCGATCCCCCTGCTCCGGCAGGGGGATTTTGGCGCGTGGGCACTTGTGCCGTTTTACACCATAGGCGCGCACGCCTTTTACACCATACTGTTTTGTTCGTCTTCTGTCTCGAGCGCATAGATCACAGCGTCGAGATATATTTTCCGACCCCTCACTTATGAAAAGTCTGTGATTTGACTATGGTAGTTTTGGATGAAAGGTGTCTTCCCTTTATTGATCCCAACCGATAAAACAGTCGCAGCCGAAAGCCCCTTCGTCATAAACCCGAGGCAGGGGAAAAGCCGTTTTCACGAAGGAGATCCAAACAGTCATCCTTTTCGCTTTTTTGCCGTCAACAGCTCGGTTTTCAGCATAAAATTCGGCGCATATCACAAATCAGGTTACAGATATATGACAATATTCACAAAAGTAAGGGCAAAATTCTATGAACAATAATCGTTGAATAATCGAAAAGAATATGGTAAAATTATAACGTCTAAAAATATATCCCGAGGAGGATTAACATGAAAAAGATTTTATGCATCATGATGGTCGTTGCGTTGATAGCGACTATGCTTACTGTCGGCGTAGTTTCTACAGGCGCAGCAGAGACGGCGACCATCACAATCTACGGCCTTGACGGCACGACAAAGGTTCAGGAATTCAATGTAGGCGACGAATTCACTGTATACACCACTCTCGATGTTTCCTCGTCTGTCGACGGCGGCAGGGTCGGCTCCGTAGAGGGTTATCAGACCTATTCTGCCGATGTCCTCGCTCTGCAGGATGAGATAGGCGGTCGCTACGGCGAGATCGTAGACCGCGAGAATGTCTTCCCCGTAACCGCAGCCGCTACTATGGCTAACGGCGCTACAGCGGGCAGGATCGACTATAACGCCTCCACCCCCTCCATGGATAACGGCTTTGCTTTCGATAAGCCCTATTCCAAGCTGATCGTCACCACCTATAAGGTCACCGCAGCCGGCGCCGGCGAGATCAAGAACGCGCTGGTCAACCTTGCTGCTGCCAACGAAGCTCTCACCAAGATCGTTTATCTCGGCGAGACTCAGCCCGGCATGACCGTTGCAGGCGGCGCTTACTATGAGGATCCGATCCCCGAAATCGACCATGCAGAAGTAACCGTTTACAAGCTCGACGGCTCCTCCGAGACCCTCGAGTTCTCCGTCGGCGACACCTTCAACGTATACACCCTGCTCAACATCAAGGGTTCCATCGACTCCGGTATGGCAGCTGCCGTACAGGCTTCTCAGAAGTACACCTCCTCAGTTCTCGAGCTCAACGACGCTGTTGACGCCGAGGGCAAGATCACCGATACAGCAAAGGTATTCCCCGTACTCGGTTCCGGCACTCTGTCCAACACCAAGACCGCCGGCATCATCAAGTACAGCGCTTCCACCCCCTATATCGACGACGGCTTCCGCTTCGATACAGATGATTCTCAGCTCATCACAACTACCTATAAGGTAAAGGCAAACGGCTTTGCTACCGTTCGCAACAGCATCGTCGTTCTGGCTGCTGCCGACGAAGACGCCACCAAGATCGTATTCGGCGGTATCACACAGCCCGGCATGAGCTATTCTATGAACTCTACCTTCACAGAGCCCGGCACTACACCCACTCAGCCCCCCACAAGACCGACCCAGGCTCCCACTGAGGCTCCCACAAACCAGCCCACAACCGCTCCGACACAGCCCGCCTCCGAGCCCTCGACTCTGGTTGTGACCATCAAGGGACCCAACGGCTCCAACGTTCAGAAGACCGTTAACGTAGGCGAGTCCTTCACCGTATACACCATGCTCGATATCACCGGTTCCGTTGCCGACGGAAAAGCCGCTGACATCGACGGTTATCAGACATACGACACCGCTGCTCTCCAGCTGACCGACGCTGTATCCGGCGCTGATAACGTCATCGTAAACAAGACAGCTATGTTCCCGATCCTCGGCAACGACGTTGTAGCTGCTGCTAATAACGGCACTATCAAATTCAACGCATCCAAGCCCGACATCGGCGACGGCTATGTCTTCAACAGCGATAAGAGCAAGCTCATCGTTACCAACTACAAGGCTCTCAAGGGCGGCACAGCCACCATCGAGACCAAGCTCAAGACTTTGATCGCTTCCGACGAGGACGTTACCAAGATCATCTATAAAGAAACTCTGCAGCCCGGCATGAGCGTAAACCTCTACGCTTCCTACACCGATCCCGGTCAGCCTCCTACAGAGCTTCCCACACAGGCTCCTGTAACCGAGGCTCCGACACAGGCTCCCACAGACGCTCCGACACAGGCTCCCACACAAGCCCCCACAAATCCTCCTGCAAATAAAGCTGTCATCACCATCATCGGCTTTGACGGCACAACCGAGACCAAGTACTACAACGTAGGCGACACCTTCAAGGTTTACACCACCCTCGACGTACACAAGGCTATCGGCGATTCTCAGGTCGGCTCCATCAGCGCCGTTCAGGAGTTCCCGCAGGATATCCTGACCTGCACCGCTCAGGTAGACTCTTACAACGTTGTTCGTGACAAGCAGGCTATGTTCCCGATCCTCGGCGACGCAGCTCTTGCTAAGGTTGCCAACGGCACAATCAGCTACAACGCTTCCACACCTTACATCGGCGAAGGCTTCGAGTTCAGCGACGAGGATTCTATCCTGATCGTTTCCGAGTACAGAGTCACCGCTAACGGCGTCGGCACCATCAACAACACTATCTCTACTCTGGCTGCTGCCGACGAGAACCTCACCAAGATCATCTACAAGGGCGTTAACCTCGGCTATGAGATCGGCGGTTATGCTTCTTACACCGAGCCCGGCACCGTGCCTCCCACAGAAGCTCCGACCGAAGCTCCCACAGATGCACCCACCGAGGCTCCCACACAGGCCCCCACAGATGCTCCTGTCGGTAAGGCTACCATCACCGTCGTAGGTATTGACGGCTCCACCGAGACCCAGACCTACAACGTAGGCGACACCTTCACCGTATATACAACCCTCGACGCTCACAAGGCTATCGCTTCGTCTCAGATCGCATCCATCAGCGCAAAGCAGACTTATCCGCAGGATATCCTTACCTGCACTGCTCAGGTAGACGGCTCCGGTGTTGTCAGAAATACCACAGCTATGTTCCCGATCCTGAAGAGCGCCGCCTTGGCAAGGATCGCTGACGGCACCATCAGCTACAACGCATCCACACCTTACATCGGCGAAGGCTTCGACTTCAAGGATGAGGCTTCTCTGCTGATCGTTTCCACCTACCGGGTCACCAATCCGGGTACCGGCACCATCGCCAACAGCATCTACACATTAGCTGCTGCCGATGAGAACCTCACCCGAATCATCGACAAGGGCGTTAACCAGGGCTATGAGGTCGGCGGTATCGCATCCTACACCGAGCCTCAGGCAGGCGGCGAGACATATCTCCTCGGCGACACCGACGGTAACGAAGAGGTCGAGTCCATCGACGCTACCTACATCCTCCGTACTCAGGCTGAGATGAACGTCCCGATCGACGCGCAGACCCTGCTGAACGGCGACGTTGACAGAAGCGGAGAGCTCGAGGTCGTCGACGCTACCTACATCCAGCGCTGGCTGGCAGAATTCCCCGTTCCTTATCCGATCGGCGAATGGGTAACACGCGACTGATTAGCATTTGACCTGAATTTTTACAGATTACCCCCTTCCTCGTGAAGGGGGTCTTTTTGTACGCCATACTGTTGACCTTTTGCTGATACGTAACAATAATCTATCACAGCGCTTGGATACATCACCGACGATTCTTACGGAACACGCGGCAATAGCGGTTATCTGTCACAACGTTAAAATACATCATCAACGCCACCTGCGGGTCACGTTACCTAAGTGACTGAAAAGGTATTAATGAATGTCCTCAAGCTTAGCAAATTCTCTGAGCATGAAAAGATAATAAAACAAACTCCTTTGCAAAGACTAAGTATAAAAAAGTCTGCAAAGGAGTTATTTATATGAAACGCGAAAACAGGAATCTGATTTTTGACTGCAAACCGACGATACGGTCTTTTGCCGCTGTAGCAGGGAAGAAGGAGGGGGAGGGGCCTCTCGCGAAACATTTCGACTGCGTCATCCACGACAGCTACGCCGGTAAAGATACATTCGAGCAGGCAGAGAGCGAGTTGATGAACGCCGCCGTCCGTCTCGCGATGGAAAAAGGCAATCTTAGAGCCGACGACATAGATATCGCTTTCTGCGGCGATCTGCTCAACCAGTGCGTCGCGTCGAGCTTCGCGATGGCTCCCGTAGGTATCCCTTATGCAGGAATCTACGGCGCGTGCTCCACGATGGGACTCGGGTTGATCCTGTCGGCGATGGCGGTTGAAAGCGGAGCCGCGTCAAGAGCTGTATGCGCAGCATCCTCCCATTACTGCACCGCCGAGCGGCAGTACCGCCT
>ONPE01000060.1 GCA_900319615.1 uncultured Eubacteriales bacterium | reverse complement strand
CTGATGAAGCAGAGCGTATCCTGCGCAAAAACGGCATAAGAGTGCTTGGCAGAGCAGCCGGAGAAGGCTTATGATATATCTCGATAACAGCGCCACCACGTTCCCGAAGCCGCCCGGCGTCATACGCGCCGTAAACAGCGCCGTCAGGCAGTACGGCTTCAATCCCGGCAGGGGAGGTTATCCGCAGTCTGTCCGCACCGCAAAAGCGGTATATGATACCCGATCTGCCGTCAAAGACTTCTTCGGCGTATCAGGCGAGGAGAATGTTATCTTTACCTCCGGCTGTACCGAGTCGCTCAATATCGCAATAAAGGGCGTTCTCAGAAAGGGCGATCATGCGGTCATTTCTTCGATGGAGCATAACTCTGTCGTTCGTCCTGTTCACAAGCTGAGCAAGAGCGGATATATCAGCTATTCGGTCGCCGACGCATCCGGCACCGACGAAGAGATAATCAACAGCTTTCGAAAAAGTATCAACGAGCGCACGAGGCTGTTCGTCTGCACCCATGCTTCAAACGTATTTGGCAAACGTCTGCCTGCAGAGAGACTGTGTGCGCTCGCTCACAGCTATGGGATACTGTTCTGTCTCGACGCTGCGCAGACGGCAGGTGTTTTCGATATAGACTTACAGCGGATATAGACTTACAGCGCGACGGATATGACTTCGTATGCTGCGCAGGTCACAAATATCTTTACGGCCCGATGGGTATAGGCTTGCTGCTGCTCGGGAATGATATCCTTGTTGATACGCTGACAGAGGGCGGTACGGGCAGCGAATCGTCGGATCATGATATGCCGTCGTATTATCCCGACCGCCTTGAAGCCGGCACGCTGAACATCCCCGGTATACTCGGCTTGAAGGCAGGGCTTGATTTCGTCAGATCGAGGGGTACTGCAAATATACTCGATAAAGAAAGAGCGTGGATAAAGCGGCTCCACCGTTATCTGTCACAGATGGATAACATCGAGGTCTACGGCGATTATAACGGCGATAACTTTGCTCCCGTTTTATCATTCACCGTAAAGGGCAGGGACAGCGAGGAGGTCGCGCGTCACCTTGCAGAGAGCTTCGGTATCTGCGTGAGGAGCGGCTTGCATTGCGCTCCGCTCGCACATGAGACGATGGGTACGATCGACAGAGGTACGGTGAGGATTTCTCCGTCGGTATTCACTACGGACAACGATATGAAAATTCTTATTAATTCTTTGAGAAATATGGGATAATCGGCTTGCAATAAAAAGTAGCCTGTGTTACAATAATTCTATATGAGCGCCGATGCTTGATCGGCAGCTGAAGTTAATCATCAAAGGAATTTATTATGGAAGAATTCTTCTCCACGATCTTGGCGACATTAAAAACATTTGAGTTTAAAGACGCGATTGATATCCTTATCATCACGCTGATACTCTATTACCTTTTCAAGCTGTTCCGTCAAAGCAGATCCGGCCAGCTTGTCAAGGGTCTTGTCATGCTGTTCGTGGCGTTCATCATATCGGCGATCCTGAACCTTACCATGGTCAACTATATCCTCAGGTCACTGTTTGAGGTAGCGGTAATATTGATCGTTGTTATATTCCAGCCCGAGATACGGCAGACGCTCGAGCGTCTCGGCAGGAACAAAACGCTCAAGAATTTTGTGAATAATCAGACTAACCTCAATCCCGAGACAGCCGTCACCAAGGCTATCGGCGACGTCAGCGACGCCTGCGCGGTTTTCTCGAGCACCAAGACCGGCGCTTTGATAGTATTTGAGCGCGACAGCCCCCTCAACGATATCGCCGGTACCGGCACCATGCTTAACAGCGATACGTCCCCGGCGCTTTTGGGCAATATCTTCTTCAACAAGGCGCCTCTGCATGACGGCGCGTGTATCATCCGCAGCGGCAAGATCCTCTCTGCAGGATGTATCCTGCCCCTTACAAAGAGCCTTAACGTCAGCCAGTCGCTGGGCACCCGTCACAGGGCGGCTATCGGCATGAGTGAAGAGAGCGACGCCGTAGTGGTAGTGGTATCCGAAGAGACGGGTGCTATCTCGATAGCGGTCGCCGGTCAGCTCAATCGAGGGCTTAGCCGCAACCAGCTGCACGAAAAGCTGAGCGAACTCATCCTTCCCGAGGTAAGGGAACGCGGTAATCTCTTCACCTCGATATTCAAGAGCAGGAAGGAGAAGAACAATGAAGAATAATAACTCCTTCCTTACCCGACTCTTTTCACACAACATCACGCTGCTTATCCTCGCGTTTCTCCTCGCGTTCTCTGCATGGCTGTATATCAACGGTACGGCGGAGACAGATTCAAGCGTCACTGTAAAGGATATACCGATCGAATTAGAGCTTTCCGACGCCGCCGTCGCGGACGGTCTGCAGATATTCAAGGGCAAAGACGAGAAGGCAAGCGTCGACGTCCGCGGCAACAGGGTCACGGTCGGCTCGCTGAGCTCCTCTGATATCATCGTCAGCTCTAATCAGACCGGCTCGATCACTTCTCCCGGTTATTCTACCGTCGCCCTGCAGGCGAAGAAGTCGAGCATCAAATCCAATTACGACATCGTAAGCGTTTCTCCTTCATCGCTCGAGATATTCGTCGACCGCGAAATGGAGAAGGTGCTGCCCATAGATAACCAGATCACCGTTGAGCTCGATGACAAAAACCACTATGCGAACGTATCTCTATCGCAAAACAAGGTCTCTTTATCGGGCCCCGAGACTCAGGTGTCGATGATAGCGAGCGTCGCTGTAGTCGACGCCATCGACGACGTCAAGACCGATAACTCCGGCGAGAGGCAGGAGAAGCTGCATTATTTTGATGAAGACGGCAATGAGCTGAACGATCTCGATATGGTCATGTCGGATATAGACACCGTCAACGTCACCATTACGGTACAGCCGATCGTATCCGTCGACCTCGCGGTCAATGTCAGCAACGCGCCCGACGATGCTCCGGCGGTCTCCATGAAGCCGTCGTCCGTAAAGATAGCAGGTCCGCAGGATACCCTCGACGAGATCGAGAACAACACCGTTGTCATCGGCGGTCTGGATTATTCAAAGCTGCAGAATGTGTACGTCAACCAGAAGTACAACATCACTTTGCCCTCGGGCTGTAAGGTGATCTCAGGCGAGACCTCTGCAGTCGCTTCGGTCGACCTGACCTCGTATTATCCCGCGTATCTGACGGCTAAGATAAACAGCAAGATCGACACATCCACGTACTCTGTCGAGTTTGCTTCAAATAACGTCGATCTGACCATTTACGGCCCCGAGGAAAAGGCTGACACGATCACCTCCTCCGACGTCTCGGTAGTTGCGGATTTCACAGGACTTTTGGATGATATGAAGGATAAGAGCTCGCTCTCGCTGACCATTCCGCTCAAGATCACCCTCAGCTCCGATTACTCAGACTGCTGGGCTTACGGAAGCTATACTACTACCGTTAACGTATCAAAAAAATAAATATTCTATAGCAAAAGGGCTGTCGTTGTGACAGCCCTTGATTGTTTATTATGATTCAATTCACCTGTATTGAGTGTGATACATATATTTGTATCTGTTGTTCTTCAGCCTGCCCTGCGGCGTTTCTATCACATCCTTGTGGAAGAAGACGCTTTGCACAAGCCCTATGCCTATCAGCACCGAGAGCAGCGACGTGCCGCCTGAGGAGAAGAAGGGGAGGGTGATGCCGACTACCGGCAGCAGCCCGAGCACCATGCCGACGTTGATGACGGTCTGTACGCCTATCATCGAGAAAACGCCCACGCAGATCATCTTGCCGAGATAATCCCTTGCCGACGCGGCATCCATGATGATCTTGATGCAAATTGCGAGCAGAATCGTGAGAAGCAGCAGACAGCCGATGAAACCGAGCTCTTCACCTGCAACGGTGAAGATGAAGTCATTTTCCTGCTCAGGCACTATACCGGAGGCGACTCTCGGCCCGTTGCCGATGCCCGTGCCTCTCAGACCGCCCGAGGCTACCGATACCTTACCCTGGTACTGCTGCCAGCCGTAGTTCTTCATCGCGTTGCCGTCGAGGTCGAATATCGCGGTCATGCGGTTCTTGTGCTCGTCGTTGAGGAAGTACGTCCAGATGATCGGTATGCCCGCGGCGAGGAGCAGCAGCATGATGAGGAAGTATCTTAGCTGTACGCCGCCGACGAACGCCATGATCAGGAACATGAATATGAATATCAGCACCGTACCGTCGTCGCCCTGCATATGGATGACCGCCACAGGTATCGCCATGTGTATCACCAGCGTGATAACTCCGGCTAAGCTGTGCAGCAGCTCCATATCCTTGAGCGTCTGCAGGTGCTTTGAAAACGTGATGATAAAGAGAACCTTTACCAGCTCCGACGGCTGTACCGATATTCCGCCCGGCAGGGTGATCCATGCCGTGTCGTCGGTGCCCGTTACGCTGCGCCCCATCACGAACACCAGCAGCAGCAAGCCGAGCGCCAGAGCTATCAGCACGATCCACAGTCTTGCTAAATGCTCATAGTCGATGAAGGTGAGCACGACAGCCGCTATATAGCCTATCACGAGCGCCAGTATCTGCGGAGTCATGTAGCTGTAGTCGGATGACCTCTGCATGGAGTTTATAAGCAGCAGGCTGTAAACCGAGGCGGATATGGAGAGCAGCCAAAGTATCAGATCGGACTTGGTGAAGAATTTCTTTATTCCTTTTATAAAATCCGACATAATTATCCTTTCGTGTGTTGTTAAGCTTATTATAGATAAATATGACTGTAATTACAAGATAAATATTTGTAACTAATTACAGCAATATTTTTTTTATTTATCCTGTAGCATTATGAATCGTTAATGATATGTTAGAATAATAAATTGAAAGATTTGGAGAGATTTATGATAAGGATCGTTACAAAATCAGCTAAAGAAACCGAAGAGCTCGGCTCGCGTATAGCCTCGGTGTTAAAGGGTACCGAGATGATCGCGATGTTCGGCGGTCTGGGCGCGGGCAAGACCTCGTTCACTCGGGGGCGATGATCTGTTCGCCACCGGCTACTACGACTACATAGGCAACGGTATCATCGTGACCGAGTGGAGCGAGAATATCGAGAGCGAGCTCGAGCCGGACTGCATCCGTATCACGATCGGGAAAACGGATGATGAAAACGAAAGAATCTTTGAGATAGAGGGGTTGGACGCTTATGCTGATGTTATCGGTTGATTCCTCCGCGGCTCCTGCGTCTGTCTGCCTTTCCGACGACGGCAGGATCATCGGCGAGTTTTATCTCAACACCGGCTTTACCCACAGCCAGACGCTTATGGCGATGGTCGAGTCCGTTTTGAAGATAAGCGGCAAGGCTGCTTCGGATATCGACGTTTATGCCGTCAACAGCGGCCCCGGCTCTTTCACCGGCGTGCGTATCGGCGTGAGCGCGGTAAAGGGCATGGCGTATGCATCGGACAAGCCGTGTATAGCCGTATCTACGCTCGAGAGCATGGCGTATAATCTGCTCGGCGGTCACGCGGTAGTCTGCGCCTGTATGGACGCGAGAAGACAGCAGGTGTATAACGCCGTTTTCCGTGTGGACGGGGAAAAGATAACCCGGCTTTGTGATGACAGGGCGATATCTGTAGCCGATCTGCTCGAAGAGCTCGGCGATTATGACGAGGAGATCGTCTTGGTTGGCGACGGAGCGGCTTTGGTATACGCCTCGGCAGATAATGAGCATATAAAGCTCGCTCCGGAAAGCACAAGGTATCAGAGGGCGTCGTCTACAGCGGCGGCTGCTCTTGAAGCATACAAAAGGGGAGAGGTGATCTCCCCGGCGGCGCTGATGCCGTCGTACCTCCGCCTGTCACAGGCAGAAAGAGAACGAAAAGAAAAAGAGAAAGGAACAGAGATATGATTGCTATAGGCTGCGACCACGGCGGTATAAACATCAAGAACGCCGTCATCGACTACATGAAGGAGAACGGGATAGAGTATACCGACTTCGGCTGCTATACCGAAGAGAGCGTAGATTATCCCATATACGCATACAAGGTTGCGAGAGCCGTCGCCGACGGACAGGCTGAGCTCGGTATCATCTGCTGCGGCACAGGCATCGGAGTCTCTATGGCTGCGAACAAGGTCAAGGGTATCCGCGCTGCGGTCTGCACCGACGAGTTCTGCGCCGAGATGACCCGCCGTCACAACAACGCCAACATCATGTGCATGGGCGGCAGAGTCATAGACGAAGCTAAGGCAGTCAAGCTCGCTTCGATCTTCCTCAGCACTCCCTTTGAGGGCGGCAGACACGAGAAACGCGTCAATATGATTACCGAGATAGAAAACGGTACATTCAGTTTATAAAAAATCCGGAAAGAAGGAATCAATATGAGCAAAGTTACTATTTTCGATCATCCGCTGATCCAGCATAAGCTGTCTATCCTGCGTGATGAAAACACCCCCACAAAGGAGTTTCGCGAGCTTATCTCCGAGATATCCATGCTGATGTGCTACGAGGCTACCCGCGATCTTCCCCTTGAGGACGTCGAGATCAAGACCCCCATGGCTCCGATGATCGCCAAGAGGATAGCCGGCAGGAAGCTGGCGTTCGTCCCGATCCTGCGCGCCGGCTGCGGTATGCTCGACGCTATGCTGACCCTCGTACCCGCCGCAAAGGTAGGTCATATCGGTCTGTACAGGGATGAAACCACCCACAAGCCCGTTGAGTATTACAACAAGCTCCCCGGCGACGTTGACGAGAGAGACGTATTCGTGCTCGATCCCATGCTCGCTACCGGCGGCAGCGCGGTCGATGCTATAGATATCATCAAGCGTTCAAATCCGCGTTCAATCAAGTTCCTGTGCATCATCGCTGCTCCCGAGGGCATAGATGTGCTGACAAAGGCTCATCCGGACGTAGAGATCTTCTGCGCAGCCAAGGACGAGAAGCTCAACGAGAACTGCTACATCCTGCCCGGTCTCGGCGACGCAGGCGACCGTATCTACGGCACAGACGTCGTCGGCGAAGTTTCTGTTGATAAGCGCGGCAGTACCGTCAAGCTCCATTCCAAGACAAAGTGATGAAGAAGTCATTTTCCCGTATCATCACTCTTTTGCTTTGCGCTGTCATGATCATATCTCTTGCCGCCTGCGGTAATAAGGGAGATACATGGTCTACGGAAGACGGCGCGATGAATAAGGTCACCGATAATAAAGGCGGCGTAATAGGCTATGAGCGCCGTTATCATAACGAGAACGGCGATATCACAAGGCTCGACGTTTATGACGAGAACGAGGTCTACGACCACTATATCGTCTATGAGTACGACGACGATCACCGCCTTATCAAGGAGACTACATATCGCGCTGACGGTATCGGCGATCACTACTATGAGTATACCTACTACGATGACGGCACGCTGAAGGAAAAGGATTATCTCACAATGTCGGATGGCTCGGAGCGTATACTTTATAATGCCGACGGCACAGCGAAAGAGCGCTTTGTATATGATGCGTCGGATAATCTGACCAAGCATGAGATATGCGAGAACGGCGTGTGGAAGTCCGCACCGCTCGAAGAGCCGTCAGAAGCCGCCACCGAAGACAAAAAAGAAGAGTGATAGGTTATTTCAGCAGACGATCGATTTTCTTTTGGCAGAGATCGAAATATTATCTTTACGTGATATAATGTTAAATGATCGCAGATAATATGATCTCTCTTTCAGAGGATACGGTCGGGATCATATCCCAACCAGTGATAGATTTACAATTTCTGTGAATAAGAAAATATCTCTCTTTCAAAGAGCACGGTCGGAATTATTTTTCGGCGCTTTGATCCGGTTACAATTACCGCCAATAATTATAGATCACTCTTTCATAGGGCGCGGTATAAATCATATCTAGACACAGTGATTTGGTTACAATTGCTGTCAATAATTCCGGATCTCTCTTTCAGAGGGCGCGGTCGGAATCATCTCCCAACGCAGTGATCGGATAAACTTTTGCCAAAATCAAACAAACCAGTATGGTGTACTAAAAAGCCGCTTTCCACGCCCTCGGTATCGACGGGGTCGGCGTTCTGTACGTGAGGATTATCTTTTTTAGCCCAATCCAAGGCGATATCTCTTCCTGCTTTTACTGAGTCTGCAAGAGAAACACCGAGATCGTTGAAAGCGATGACAAATGATTTAGCGGTCTGAGTCCATGTTTTCTTTAAATCTGCCATTTTAGCATCTCCTTTGACTTTTTGTATATTATATAGCTGTTTTTTGCAAATGTCAAATGAACAATTTGTGTACAAACAGGGGATCAGGCTTTGGGCAGCTTTTTGATGACCGTCAGCACGTTTCGATCAGCTTCGCGATGATAATTATACTCGTCGGCGTAAGAGAAGCTCAGGAAGCGCCCTAAGCCGCCTATAGCGGTTTTGGTATCATATGTTTCGATATCTACGATATCTTTGGTCGGGTCAAAGCGGATACCGCTGTCGATGAAGGTAAGGGTCACCTTTTGCCTGTCACACTCGATGATCACATCCGCCTTGCCGGTACCGCCCGGATATGCGTAGCTGCAGATATTGACGAATATTTCTTCACAGATGAATCTGACAAGGTGTCTTGTGTCTTCGTCTACATCCATCTGCTTGATGGTCTCGTTGATGACGGACAGATTCTCGCATTTGGCTTCAAGGCTAAGCTTTTTGTGGAAGGGATGATTCAGCCTGAGCGTCAGCATAGTGATATCGTCAGCGCGCTCGGCGCCTTTCATGAATTCGTTCAGCCTCTCCATAACGCAGGGGAGAACGGCTTTTTCGGCTAAGCCTATCTGTTTGCTGAGTTCGTCTTCAAGCGCCTCTTCGCCGAAGAGATCTCTCTTGCTGTTCCTCGCCTCGGTAACGCCGTCGGTGTACATGAACAGCAGATCGCCCGGCTTCATGGGTACGGTGTGCTCGGGATAGATCGAATCCGGAAAGATGCCCGCTGCGGAGCCGTGCTCGCCGTCAAGCTTTATCAGTTTATCCGAGATGATATACGGTGTGTTGTGACCGGCGTTAGCATAGACAAGCGTACACTTGTCGGCGTCTAAAATGCCGATAAAGGTCGTGATGAACAGCATATTGGGGTTGCGTGCGGCAAGCTGGTTGTTGTACTCATACAGCACCCTTCCCGGTGACATACCCGCCGACGCGTACTGATGTATCATAGTGATGGCGCGGGACATGAACAGAGCAGCGGATATTCCTTTATCGGATACGTCTGCGATGACTACGCACATCTTGCCGTCGGGGAGGAGCTGGTATTCGTACAGATCGCCTCCTACGTCCTTGGCGGGCAGCATATACGCCTTGATCCTGTAGGAGCTGTCGGAATAATCCGCAGGCTCGAGCAGACCCATCTGGATGTTACGCGCGATGTTGAGCTCCGCTTTCTGGCGGTTCAGCTCGGAGAGATCGACGAGGTAGCGGTCGATATCGCTCGCCATCTTGTTGTATGACTCGGCTATATCGTGGAACTCTTTGCTGGCGTTTATCTCGAGCGGTTTGAATCTCTCTTCATGCTCCTGAATGAATCCGGTCATTTTGTTGCTGATGATACGCGCCGGTTTTGAGACCTTGAAGTGCAGGACGATGCTGAACAGGATAGAGATAAATACTACGAGCAGTACCGGGATCGTTGCAGAACGCATAAAATGCAGCCGCAGACTTTTGGTGAAGCTGGTGAGGTCGATCTCTGAGCATATGATCTCGTCTTCGGCGTTTTTGCTCGTTCTGCCTAAATTGTAGCATATCGTATCGCCGAATTGATTGATCAGGTGCTCGATGTTGTTATCTGTCTTTCCCTCGAGAGCCGAAAGCTCATATTCGTTTGGCTCGTCATTGAATACGTAGCCGATGTATCGCTGTTGTTTGAATTCCTCAGACGCGTCTTCACCGGTGCCTAAGGTTAGATATTTTTGTGTCCCGGTGTCTTTGTTTATCTGCAGTACATAGACATACGCTACGTCGAACTGCTCGCAGACCGAGTCGAGGATCTCTTCCGCTTCTTCCGCGTCTGCTTTGTCGTGGAGATCGTAGTCAGCGAGGACCTCATCGGTCAGTTCAGCCGCCTTTTTTATATGGTCTATGCTGTTATTATAAGTGATGTTGTAGACATAGTTGTAAGTGATGAAGATCATAACGAAGAAAACAGCAAGTATGATCGGTATGGTCACCAGTATCGTGCTCCAGTATACCGATATTTTCTTTCCCATATAGATCGACTTCCGTTCTGTCAGAATATGATTATGATAAAAGTATAACATACTCCGAAACAGAAAAGCAACCATAATATTACAGGTTATACGGTATTTCTGAAATAAGTGCCATTGTATTAATTTGAATCTGTACATTTATAAATATATATGTTATACTACCAGTGATCAAAGCATTATTTGAATAACATAGAGAAAGTCCGGTGACAGGATGAACCTATTAAACAAACTTCGATCCAGTATGTCTTTGAACATCATCGGCGGTCTTGTCGGCATGCTTCTTCTGTTCGGCTTGGTAGTATGCATCATCGGCAACGCCTGCTTCGTCACGGCATTTAAAAACGAATATTCTAACGTGACCTATCACATGGCGGATTCGGCGTCGATGTACGTCAACGGCGACCACATAGACGAATACCTTGATGGCAAAGAAAAGGAAGAATACGCGAATTCCAAGCGACAGCTCGATCTGTGCGCTCAAAAGCTGAATGTATCGCTGATCTACGTGATTGTCGTAGATCAAAAAGACTACGGCAGCTTTTTGTCCGTATTCAACTCCGTAAACAATTCGGTCGATAATACAAATTATCAGGAGTGGGAGCTCGGATATGAGCGCGAAGCCGCCGGCGACGAGTACAGGCAGAAATATAAAGCTATCTATGAGCAAGGATCAAACTATGAGACGATATTCCGCCTGCAAACTACAGGCACTGTGCATCCTCATATCACGACTCTGGTGCCTATAGAAAACTCTGACGGCGAGGTGACGGCTATCCTGTGCGTACAGCGCCCGATAAGAGAGATGCTGGACGCTTTCATGCCTTATCTGCTCCTGATTATAGTCGGAGTTTTAGTCATGGTCGCGATAATAAACACCTTGGTTGCGCTGTTCTTGAAAAAGTCGGTCATAATGCCGATAGAGAAGGTGTCTAATGAAGCGACGCGCTTTGCGAAAGAAAAGGCGAAGGGCGAGCCTCTGGGCAAGATCGGAAGATATTCGGTCATACAGAACCTGTCCACCTCCATCGACTCCATGGAGACGGATATGATGAATTACATAGACTATATGACCGCTGTTACCGCCGAGAGAGAGAGAGTAGGAGCGGAGCTTTCGATCGCGGCGACGATACAGGCTAATTCTCTGCCGGATGTGTTCCCGGCTTTCCCCGACAGGCATGAGTTCGATATTTTCGCGTCTATGGATCCTGCCAAGGCTGTCGGCGGAGATTTTTACAACTTCTTCCTTATCGACGACGATCATCTGGGCCTTGTCATCGCAGACGTATCCGGCAAGGGTGTTCCCGCGGCTCTGTTCATGATGGTCACGAATATTCTGGTCGTAAACAGAGCGCTGATGGGCGGTACTCCTGCGGAGGTGCTTACATTTGTAAACGAGGGTATCTGCGAGCACAACCGCGCGGATATGTTCGTCACCGTATGGCTTGGCTTCCTCGAGATATCCACGGGTCGCCTGATCGCCTCTAACGCAGGACATGAGAATCCCGTCATCTACAGAAAGGACGGGAGCTTTGAGATATTCAAGGACAGGCATGGCTTTGTTATCGGCGGTCTGAACGGTATGCGCTACAGGAACTACGAGCTGCAGCTGAACAAGGGCGACAAGCTGTTCCTGTATACCGACGGTCTGCCCGAGGCTACCGATTCAAACGGCAAGATGTTCGGCGTTAATCGTATGACAGCCGCCCTGAACGATTTTGCTGACGAATCGCCAAAGGGTATCATCGAGGGCGTGAAGAACAAGGTCAACGCCTTTGTTGGCGAAGCGCCGCAGTTTGACGACCTCACCATGCTGTGCGTTGAGCTAAAGGAGGATGACGCCTCTGCAGAAAAAGCCGCAGCAGATGAATCAGATGCCGATCCTGTCAAAGATTGACGGATCAAAGCCGAGGCTGTTGCCGTTGATTTTTGAATAGTATTCTGATAAAATATAATTGTAATAAACTCGGATGAATGTATCGTCTGAGAACAATAATATAATAATGTTTCGAAAGGTAAGGACAAAATGAAACGCATTATTAAAAGAACTATATCCGCCCTTCTCGCAGTGATCATCCTATGCTCGGTATGCATGACCGGCGTTTTCGCGCTGGACAATGCCTCCGACAGCGATTATTATCACGGTGCATTCTATTACCGCCCCGGTACCGGCGAGTATGACCCCGGTACGGAGTACGTGGATTATTACACCTATTCTGACGAGTATTTCAAGCATTCCGGCAGGGAGTACGATCCCCATCTCGCTACTCTGAGCTTCTCTCTTGCGGTTGCGTCGGTAAGCAGCACCAGAGAGCCGTTCACCGAAGAGGGATACAGGAACAAGAGCCGCAACGTCACGGCTTTCCTTGAAGACACCGGCTTTTCGGATATCAAGATAAACCACGATTACACGGTCAAGCCCACCAAGGATTCTCTCGGTATCGTCTGCGCGCACAAGCAGATCATCGAGAACGGCAAGGAGTATACTCTGCTCGCCGTTATCCCCAGAAGCGCCGGTTACGAGGCTGAGTGGGGCAATAACTTCGTCCTCGGAGCTGACGGCAACGCTGCAGGCTTCGACACCTGTGCTCAGTGCTGTATCGACTATGCTAACGAATACATTTCCGAGTACGGTATCACCGGCGACATCAAGGTCTGGTCTGTAGGCTACAGCCGAGGCGCAGCCATCGCCAACGTCATCGGCGGCAAGCTGATCGACGCTCCCGAGGCTCTCGGCGAGTCAGTTGTTCTCACAGGCGACGACCTGTATGTCTATACCTGCGGCACTCCGCTTGCAGCTGATACAGATAATGATCCGCGCAATGATAAATATGCCTGTATCTTCAACCACTACCTCGAGACCGAGTTCGCGTCTGCTATGGCTCCCACCGATATGGGCTTTGACCGCTACGGCGTCGACTTCATCCTCTACGATGAAGAAAAATATGATTCTATGCTCGATAATCTTGCTGTCTGCAACGATTACGTCCACACCACCTACAAGGATCAGATCAACTCAAATCAGTTCTATCCGAAGAAGATCGGCATCACCGACGGCTCGGTCGGTATGGTAGACGACAGTACTTCTTACATCCCGAACGATCCTGCCGAGTATCTGCGCGGTCTGTGCACACATCTTACTCAGATCACCGGCGGCAGGGAAGAGTACGCCAAAACATATGAGCAGCCCTTCTCCGACCTTATTGCTTATTACGAGTCCCTTTCTTCGGAGCAGAGCGCCGCTCTCACCGAGTCCATCACGGGCAACGAGGACAGCATCTACATGGTAGCTGCCATGTACGCCTACTTCATGAACAAGAAGTCCGATGAAAAGGTCGTCGAAGAAGAGCCTCAGCCTGAGCCTCAGCAGCTCAGAAAGAAGGCGGAGGAGCTCGCCTCCGTAGCGGCAGGCGGCGAGGACGCCGCGGATACCGGCATCGACGAGACTGTTATCGCTAAGGCAGCGCTGTTGCTCGGCGCATATTTGCTCTCAGATACCGATACCGTAAAGCAGGAGGCTGCGGAGTACTTCAGCAGCGTTTTCGCGGATGCCATGCAGGCTTCCGGCGCTGCAGAGGAACAGATCGAGGCTGTCACCAACAACGACGCCTCTCTCGCTCTCGTTCACATTATATCTCATCTTCTGCTCGGCAACCCCTGGCAGAGCGACAATGTTTATCCTCTGCTGCTCGACAACGAACAGACCAAGTCTGCCGCTACCCTGATCGGCAATGCGGCTAATCTCTTCGTCGACCACGCAAACGAGATCATCATCTCCTGGCTCAAGCTCTACGACTCTTACTTTGACGATTACGCCCCCATGAGCGACGCTCAGCTCTCCTGCTACCGCAGAGTGTATGTAAAGACCTCCGGCGCTGCGATCAACGGTGAGATCTTTGACGGCAACGGTACCGTTATCGCAGCTGTCGAAAACGGCAGAGTCAAGAACAGCACCGACAAGTGTGTGGGCTATACCTCCACCGACGACGGCGGCTTCTTCCGTATCCCTGCCGACAAGGATTATAAGATAATGCTCAATTGCCCGGAAAATTCCGATTATTCCGTAGCCATCGGCGAGTACAGCGTTTATGACGCTACGACCGATATGCTCTATGAAAAGACTGTTGAAGCTAAAGAGTTCGATGTTATTGCCATCGACCTGCCCGCTCTCAACGAGGGTTATGAGATCCCGTCTAAGGCAGCATATGACGTATATGTTTATCAGGTTGAGGACGTACAGTTCATTGGCGACGCCGATTTGAACGGTGTGGTAGATATAGTCGACGCAGGGCTTATCCGCCGCTGTGTCGCGGAGATGGAAGAGCTCTCGAACGAACAGCTGACCCTCTCTGATGTTGATTCCGACGGCTTTGTCACTGTCGTAGATGCATCATGGATCCAGCGTTACTGCGCTATGATGGTTCTCCCCGGGGATATCGCTGTAGGCAAGGCTGTCGAACTGTAAGATAACCATATAACATTGGGGCAGTCCGTTGCGGGCTGTCCCATTTTGTATGTTTGATTTCTATAATATATTGATTACTCGACCTGTTTGTGATAGAATCAAATCACAAATCGACAAGGAAGTATGCGTAATATGAAAAAGCTGTTCTCTGAGATACCGGAACTGACAGGGGATAGGGTGACGCTCAAACGGCTGACTCAAGCCGACGCCGGCGCTCTGCGCAAGCTGACCGACGACGACGAGGTCTACCGATATCTGCCTACCTTCCTCTTTGAAAAGCAATATGACGACAAAAGCTATGTGATAGAGCGGCTCTATGACGAGTGCTTAAAAACTTCTCTGATACTCGGCGTGTATATAGACGGTGATTTCTGCGGACTTGCCGAGATATACGGCTACCGCGCTGCGTTGAGAAAAGCGAGCGTCGGATATCGCCTGATACGCAGGTTTTGGGGCAGGGGAATAGCTACCGAGACTCTCGGACTGTTGGTGAAGTATCTGCTTGAGGATACCGACGTCGAGACCGTTACGGCGAGCACGATGGCTGAAAACGAAGCCTCAAATAAAGTCCTGAAAAAGAACGGCTTCAAATTTGCAGGCCATACCGTTCTTGAAAACTGGGGCTAT
Source organism: uncultured Eubacteriales bacterium (assembly GCA_900319615.1). GTDB lineage: Bacteria > Bacillota > Clostridia > Oscillospirales > Acutalibacteraceae > Ruminococcoides. The sequence continues at coordinate 470 of ONPE01000060.1, read as the reverse complement.
GCAAAGCCTATACTCACCGATAAGTGGATCAGGACGGGTATAGGTTATCGCCTGCAATACAAGTTCCAATAAAAGATAACAGCCGTATCGGAAAGATCGTTCCGGTACGGCTGGTGTTTTATTTATCAGTATTATTATGATTTCTTCTTGTTTTTTTCATTCTTGGGTCCGAACATCTTCTCCATATCCTCTTCGTCGGCGGGCTTTATCCTCAGACCCTCTACTACCTTTGCAGCGGTCTTGCTTTTATTGCCGACCGTTTCATAAATCAGACCGAATATACAGAATACAACCGCGCCGATGAAGTTTACGAACAGATCCTTCATCGTATCGAGGATACCGATGTCAAGGTAACCGTCATTTATGGTGAATACCTCGCCCGAGGCTGTCGTTATCTGTGTGCTGCCGATATCCTTGATCGTGATAAGCGTCTGATTTTTTGCGGGATCAAGCTCGCAGGAGTTGATGGT
>ONPE01000233.1 GCA_900319615.1 uncultured Eubacteriales bacterium | reverse complement strand
GACCGTGCCCTCGCACATGGCATAGACGCTCTCGCCCTCTCCGGCGGCGAAATCACAACCGCTGTGGGCGCGGTAATCCTTCATCGTCTCGTTGTATACGGCGTCCTCGCTGTACTCCTTGACGACGCTGCCGCTCTTTACAGGATAAACGAGGCTGTCGTCGACCTTGAGGACGGCTTGCAGGGTGCTCTTGATCTCGCTGCCTTCATGCGGCGGCTTTGTCTCGCTGATGGTAAAACCTCTCTCTGCTTCTGTAGGCGGCATGGTCTCGGCTTGGGTCTCTGCCTCTGTTGCAGGGGCTGTCTCGGCTTCGGTAACGCCGGTCATATCCTGCGCGACGGCCGCTGTAGGCGATACAAGGGTCGAGAAGTATGACGAATCATCCTGTAACGGTTCGCTCTCGAGATTGGTGTACACCGACCACACGGCAAACCCCACCGCCATCATACACACGGAAAGGGCGATATAAAAGCCCACGCGGTCGGTCGGCTTCTTTTCTTTAGAATGTTTATACTTTTTCATAACAAAACGCCTCCGCCCATAGTATGAGCGAAAGCGCCGTTATTTATTCAATAATATTCAATTATCTGACTATAGCAAAAGCCATCGTGCCTGCGTATGCGAGGATCATCAGGATACCCTCGACACGGTTGATGTTCTTGGACGTTGCGAAGAAGTAGACGACTATCGACATGACCGCGAGGATGCTCAGGTCGATCATCGAAGCGAAGTTGACCGGGATCGGATTGACCGTTGCGGACACGCCGAGTATCAGCAGGATATTGAAGATGTTCGAGCCGACGACGTTGCCTACGGCGAGACCGTTCTCGCCCTTTCTTGAGGCGACTATCGAGGTGACGAGCTCGGGCAGCGACGTACCGAGAGCTACTACCGTCAGACCGATCAGCGTCTCTGACATACCCAGAGCCGCGGCGATGTATTTTGCAGAGTTTACTACAAATTGTCCGCCCGCGATTATCAGGGCAATGCCGAGGATGATGTAGATAACGCTCTTGAGCGGGGACATCGTCTTGACAGGCTCGCCCTCGGTCTTGTTCTTGCGCGCGGATATTATCAGTATCGTGATATACGTTATGAAAACGACAAGCAGCGCGATGCCGATGATCCTGCTCACCATGCTGACGTTATCCGACATCTTCACGGTGGCGAAGTCGAGCTTCCCGATCAAGGGTATCGACAGCGCGCCGAGGAGAATGACAGTCACCGCAAGAGAGAAAGGATAATCCCTTTTGCGGATGATCGGGTCGATAGGTACCGGACAGATGACCGCGCACACACCGAGCACCATCAAGAGGTTGAACAGGTTGGAGCCGACGACGTTGCTAAGGGCGATCTCGTTAGAGCCGTTGAGCGCAGCCGAGGTGCTTACGGCGAGCTCCGGGGCGCTGGTGCCGAGGGCGACTATCGTAAGACCGATGATGACCGACGGTACCTTTAACAAAGCCGCGACCGACGAGCTGCCGTCCACAAAAATATCCGCGCCCTTTATCAGCGCGACGAATCCGATAAGCAGCAGAAAAATCTGCAATACCATTTGCATAGTAACCTTCCTTAGTTAGCTGTTTCAGCTGTTTTGAAATATTGATTCCATGTAGAATTATAAAGAGTATCGGTGTGTTTGTCAATATCACAAACCGCCACATAAAAAGAGATAAAACAAAAGATTTCAGACTTTTATGAAATAATACTTGATTTTTTCAAAAAAGTGTGCTAAAGTATACAAGTCAGCTAAATACGGAGGCTTAGCTCAGCTGGTTAGAGTACCTGCTTGACGTGCAGGGGGTCATTGGTTCGATTCCAATAGTCTCCACCATTTGAAATTAAGGAGTACCGTTTGGTACTCCTTAATTTCATGTTACAGCAAAGTGAGAGACTATTGGAATCGAAGGCGACGATGATTCGCAGTCATTGCGAGGCTCGCCAGAGCCGTGGCAATCCCACAAAGCGGCGCGCCGCCTTTTCTGTCACATAAAACGTTATTTACTACAGGGGGATTACCACGTCGGGCGATAATAAGGTAATTTGTAATGCCCTCCTCGTAATGACACTGTTACTGTTGAGCCGCCTATCTGTTACAGCAAAGCGCTGAGACTATCGGAATCGAAGGCGATGAAGATTCGCAGTCATTGCGAGGACGCGCGCGTCTTTATTCGCCTTTCAGAAAAGTATATCTAACTGTTAGCCGGAAAAGATAAAGGCACACGTGCCCAATCCCACA
>ONPE01000062.1 GCA_900319615.1 uncultured Eubacteriales bacterium | reverse complement strand
CTCGGAATTGATGATCTCGGGGAGGAAGTGATCCTCTGCAAAGTGCATACCGTCTCTTGCTTCACAGTCGCCCGAAACGCCGGGGCCGCCCAACTCGGTCATGCCGTAGTTGTCGGATACGCGGATGTTGAAGTTGTTCTCGATCTGCTCGCGCATGGATACGGTGCAGGGCTCCGAGCCGAGGATACCGAGCTTTAAAGAGTAATCGGAGAGGGGATAGCCTGCATCCTTGATAGCCTCAGAGAGATACAGAGCATAAGCCGGGATGACGGTTGCGCCGAGCTTCTCCAAGCCGTAGTGCAGACCCAGAGCGCCCGTGAACAGACCGTAGCCGAAGCTGATCTGGATGATATCGTCGGGTGTAACGCCGCCTGCGCAGGCTACACGAGCTACGCAGTCAGACCATATGTCGAGGTCTTCCTTTGTATACACGCCGGTGGTGGGCTTGCCGGTGGTACCGGAGGACGCGTGGATCCTCACGATATCCTTCATGTCGGCTGCAACCAGACCGAAGGGATAGTTATCTCTGAAATCGTCCTTTGTCGTAAAGGGGATGTACCGGATATCAGACAGCTCCTTGATCTTGGAGCCGTCGAGCACGCCGCAGTCGGTAAGCCTCTGATGATAGAGCGGTACGTTATCATAGCAGTACTTTACGACCCATTTCAGCCTTTCGAGCTGGATGGCTTCGATTTCTTTTCTCGGTAATGTTTCGATGTCCTTTTGAAAAATCATTTTTAATCCTCTTTTCATTTGCCTTGAAGTACATAAAGAAGTACATAACATTTTAATTATAGCGCAAAAGAAGTCCAAAGGCAAGTGTTCTTCAGACTTCTTTCGATAATATCCGATTTTTTAGTCAAAACCGTTTGAATCGTGCGGAGTTGACTTTATTCTTCGTCGATAAAGTGCTTGGAGCTGACCGAGTGCTTCTTGTTGTAGCACTCAAAGATCTTGTCTACTCTCTCCTTATCCTTTGCCGGAGCTATACCCGCGATGATCGGGGTGATTACGATACCGATCACCATCGCCGCCATACCTGCGTTGATCGGCGACTGGAAGTAGGTGAGCACGGGGCTTGCGAACTTAACGCCTGCCATATTGCAGAAGAAGGAAGCCAGCGAGATACCTACGCCGAGGATGAAGTTGATCCATACGGCGACCTTGGGCACGCGCTTCATGTACAGACCGTACATGAACGGCGCTAAGAACGCTCCTGCCAGAGCGCCCCACGATACGCCCATCATCTGTGATATGAACATTACCGGCGAGCTAGCCTGTACGATGGCGATAACAGCGGAGATGATGATGAAGAATACGATGAAGATACGCATGATCAGTACCTTTTTCTTCTCGTCGAGAGATTTCTTCTTGAAGAAGATCGGGTCGATGAAGTCGATGGTCAGAACCGAGCTCGATGTAAGTACAAGGCTCGAGAGCGTGCTCATGGAAGCGGAGAGCACGAGGATGACCACGATACCGATCAGGATGGGGGACAGGTTTTCGAGCATCGTCGGGATGACGGAATCGAAGCCGCCGATGGGCTTGCCGTCGGGACCTGCCTCGCCGAACAGTCTGCCGAAGCCGCCGAGGAAGTAGCAGCCGCCTGCTACGATGATAGCGAATACGGTCGATACGATGGTACCGGTGCTGATGGACTTCTCAGACTTGATGGCGTAGAACTTCTGCACCATCTGGGGCAGACCCCATGTGCCGAGGGAGGTCAGCAGCACGACGCCGATCAGACCGAAGATATCGGGGCCGAAGAAGGATACGAAAGCGCCCTGCATCTCGGTGCCCTCTGCCTGAATCTTTGAAAGCAGGGTCATAGTAGAGCCCAGACCGCCGTTCACTCTCAGGACAGCCCAGATAACGGCGACGATACCGAAAATCATGATGATGCCCTGGATGAAGTCGTTTATAGCCGTAGCCATGTAGCCGCCGACAACGACATAGATGCCGGTCAGAACAGCCATAGCGATAACGCAGTACGCATAGGGGATGCCGAAAGCCATCTCGAACAGTCTGGAAAGACCGTTGTACAGAGAAGCCGTGTAGGGGATCAGGAATATGAAAATGATGACCGCAGCCGTGATCTTAAGCGCCTTAGAGTCGTATCTCTTCATGAAGAAGTCGGGCATGGTAGCCGAGTCGAGATGCTGCGACATAACGCGCGTACGCCTGCCGAGGATGTTCCATGCCAGCAGCGAGCCGATGAAGGCGTTGCCCAGACCGATCCATGTCGAAGCCATACCGTACTTCCAGCCGAACTGACCGGCATAGCCTACGAAGATGACCGCCGAGAAGTACGACGTACCGAAGGCGAAGGCTGCCAGCCACGGGCCGACGGAGCGGTTGCCGAGTACGAAGCCGTTGACGTCGGTGCTCTGCTTGCGGCAGTAAATGCCCACGCCGATCATAACGGCGAAGAATACTACCAGAAAAGCGATTTTGATAAACATATCCATTTTTCTTTTCTCCTTTATTTCATGCCGGGTTACGGCACATTATCGACTGAGTAAGCGTTCGGCGTTTTTGCCGAGTATCAGGTCTTTTTCGGTATCCGAGATACCGTCGAGCTCTTTAAAGCGCTTTATATAAGCCTTTTGATCGTTCCACGGGCAGTCGGTGGCGAAGAGTATCTTTTCCGCTCCGTGGTTCTTGATGATCCTCACTATCGTCTCGTCGGATACATCGCTGAAATTGCCGAGATCGCCGAACGAGCAGCTGATGTCTATATAGCAGTTCTGACCGACAAGATATTTTTCAACGTCGCTCTCCACGCAGTTTCCGCCGAGGTGGGCGAAGATGAAGAACGGCTCTGAAAATGAAGTCAGCTCATATACGCGGTCGAGCATATTTCTGCCTTTATCGGGAGGACAGTGGATAACGTCGTATGCAGGGTCCTTGCCTGCGTGGGTGATCACCAAAAGCCCGAGCCTGCACGCCTCGCTGATGATATGTATATAGCGTTCGTCGTCGATGAAGGTCTCGGTGTAGTCGGGGTGGAGCTTGATCCCCTTGAAGCCGTTGTCCTTCAAAAAGCTGAGCTTTTCGGTGACGTCATCGTCGTCGGGGTGTATTCCGCCGAAAGAGATCAGGTTATCGTGTTCGTCGTTTACAGCCTTAGCGAATCTCGTGATGCTGTCGAACTGCCCCTTGCGCGTGGTTACGGGGAGGATGACGCTTTTGTCGACGCCGGCATGAGCCATGCTCTTGAGCAGACCGCTCAGCGTGCCGTCGGTGTGCGCCTTAACATCGGCAGCGCCCTCGAGAGCCGCTATAGTGCGCTGTGCGATCTTATCGGGAAAAACATGGGTATGAAAATCTATGATCATATATACCTTCCTTGCTGTTGTACAAAAACCTCAAAACAGCCTCTATATTTTAACACTTCAACGTTTTAAAGTCAAGAAGATTTAAAGAAATGAAGTTGTCCGATATGTAAAAAATCAGTGTCGATTTCTGTGCATTATCACAAATATCGGGACAAAGAAAAACACCGCCGAAGCGGTGCGGTTCTATAAATAGAAACTGTCATCGTGAATCCGGAAGCCGAAAAGACAGGTCGCGGCGATCCCCATTGTCAATACTGCCGATAGCAAGAGGAAGGTGATCCCCTGCGTTGCCGATAACTATTTATTAATAGTATATGTATTCTGAACGCGTATCAACATCGGCTTTATCAGCCTGATGATAAGCACCTCGACGACCGCGAACGGTATCAATACCGCCGACCTGTATAAAAGCAGGGTGAGGTAGGGGATGTTCATCATCGCGCTGAGCACTATCGTATTCAGCGGCAGGGCGCACAGGAACAGCGCTGCTGCCTTAGCGCCGATGATGTATTTAAGGCTAAGGTCGCTCTTGTACAGCACGAGCCCGTACAGTATGCCCTCCCAGACATAGCACAGCGTCAGTGCAGGGTTCATCGAGAAAGCGGTCGGATTTGATATGAAGATCGAGAGGATATCCCCGGCTCCCGAAACTATCCCGGCGCATACAGGGCCGTACAGATAGGCGACTATCACTATCGGGATAAAGGAGAAGCCGATCTTCACGAACGGCATTATCGCCAGAGTGAAGTTGGTGAAGATGCCGAGTATCACTCTCAGCGCGAGCATCATAGCGCAGATCGCGAGCGTCTGTACCTTTGAGAGCTCCTTTGATGAATCGACGAATTTGTTCAGTATGGCAGACATAATAATACCTCCTTATGTTCTCGTTATCGCATAAGGAGGTGAAATTTGCATTTCCTGATGCAACAGCGGGATGCAAAGAATATACCGCGGAGCTTCTTGCTCCTTCGTCCTGCTGTCAACTCCCCGTACAGCAAACACTTGACGCATATTCCTTTACTCTGTATGTTTTGAATCGTCATTGCGAAGCCCTTGACACGCGTGTCGGAACACTCGTGTTGAGGCTGTGGCAATCTCAACCGATTAAATTGGTTGATCTCTGTTGATGCACGGCGTATCCAGATCGAGCGCGACCAGATCATGGTGCGGCGTCTGTTTATCCTCGGGCGGCATCTGCATATAGTCGCCGAACGCCATCGTCAGATATTCGTCATAGCCCTGAGGCAGCGGCACCGACATACCCTCAAAGTCGTGATAAACAGCCTTTGCGAACGCCTTCTGCGGATATTCGTTGAGCATATAGTGCGGGCCGGCGCAGAGCTCGGTGCATTTTTTGTGCGTATTGAAGCCGTATTTGGTCATCTTTTTCTCATGCTTTTTCCAGATCTTCGTCCGCTTCTCGCGGCTCGGGAACAGCTTCAACAGCAGCGAGCAGATGAACTTCATCAGCTTGCCGTGCTTTTCGGGCACGAACTCTGTGATGAACAGGCTGTACATCATCGCGTGATAATACTGCAAATATCTCTGCAGTTTTTTATCAGGGCAGCCGTCCATGGGGAAAATATCTGTGACGATGCCGTGAGGTACGTCGATATCCTTCTGATTCTCCTTTATCATCGTGGCGGACGTATCTATCAGCGTCGCGAAGCTGTTGCCCGTGAACACCCTGCCGTCGGTCTTGAGCATCAAAAAGCGCTCGTTGCTCTCCTGCTGCTTCCACAGCCTGAGCATCCGCTCATAGTCACGCCTGAGCATGATGATGTCGATATCGTCGTCCCACGGTATGAAGCCGCCGTGCCTTAATGCGCCGATGACGCAGCCGCCCAGCAGATAATACCTGAGCTCATTCTCTTTGCAAAAGTTATCGAAATACTCTAAGGATTCCAGCTCCTTTAGCTGGAGCTTTCTCAGGGTCTCTCTGTCTATCTGTAATACTTCACTCATAATACTTCTTCATTATCGTCTTCATATTCGACGGTATTTTCTTTTACTGCCTGCTTTATCTCTTCTATCCTTCGCTGAGCGCTGCCGTCGAGGCTCTTCTTCCAGAACGGCATCTTTACAAGCCCCACCAGCGTGCCTACTCCGTAGGAGATGTGGAGAAGAGGGAAGAGGAGCGGCAAAAGCAGGAACAGGGGATTCAGCGTTTTCTTCAACACGAACGCGCCGACGGTGTTGACCATGTTGAACATGAAATACATCGCCATGATTATAGCCAGCAGCACCGGCTGACCGGTGACCGCCCAGAACAGCGAAGCGAAGAATACCGCCAGCAAAAATACGAACGGGATAAAATGGAAGTAGCTCAGACATCCGGGACACACGCCGAGGGTCAAGCCGATCCAGTAGCCGTTGCCGTACTTCTGACCGATCATCCTCTTCAGGGTCGATCTGGTGTGCTGGAAGGAGATAATCTCCGGGCAGCAGCACATCTTGTATCCAGCCTGACGTATGCGGTAGTGCAGCTCGTTGTCCTCGGTCCTGCCGAGATCCTCGTTAAAGCCGCCGACGTTTGCAAAGACCTCTCTGCGATAAGCGGCGTGAAAGAGGCTGTCGTGATATTCCTTCTGAGCCGCCGGTCGTCTGTAATCCGCTACGGATGAACCGAAAAGGCTTTCCTCAGCCGCCTGCAGAGTCATTGTCCACGGGTTGGGGTTGGCGCAGATATTCGGTCTGCCGCCTCCGACGATATTCTCGCCCTCTCGGATGTTGAAGACGTTTCTCGATACGAACTGTCTCGGAATTTTGGAATGAGCGTCCACGCGGATGATGATATCGCCGGTGGCGTGCTCTATAGCGACGTTCCATGCCGACGCCTGGTTCTTTCCGGTCGAGTTGTATATCTTTATATCGTAGAATCCGTATTTTGCCTGTTGGAACTCCTCCATGATCTCATGAGTGCGGTCGGTGGAGCCGGAGTCTATCATGATGACTTCTATTTTATTGTGAGGATAGTTCTGCTCGCGAAAATCCTTTAAAAGGCCTGTCAGAGCGGCTTCTTCGTTTTTCGCGATAGTACACAGCGAAACTCTCATATCATTCTACCTCAAACGTAGCCTTTGTCATCCATTTCGCCGCTATGCACAGCGACTGAGTCATATAGGGGATGACATACAGCATGGGCAGTATAAGCAGACACAGCAGCAGCCACGGTGTAAAGCTGAATATCAGCTTTGCGGCTGAGCCTGTCTTGTTTTTCATTATATACTTGGAATACGCGAACACACCGTTAGGCATGAGGTTCTCGTTATCCACGCATACGGTGAATACCGTGAAGTACTTCAAAGAATACAGCGTGGTCGTTACGGTAGACAGCACCGCGAGCAGGAAGAAGAAGTCGCAGTATATAACGCTGCCGTAAAAATCTCCGCCCATGTACGAGCATACAGCCTCGTATACTATCAGCGGCAGATACAGCAAAAGCATCGGCAGGAGCATCCTGAGGATAAAGCGGATATTAAGACCGAGCGTCTTTGCATATCTTCCGTTCTCGAAGTAGTAGAACAGATCCTTGAGATCCATATTATGAGTGTATCCGTTGCGGTAAAATGCCCTAATATAGCCGTTGATAACGGGGGAGAGCATAAAGCCGATCACGAACTCTGCCGTGTAGCCCAAGCCGTATACAAGTATGCCCTGCATAGTCTCGTTGTCGGGTACCGCCTTTGCGACAGCACAGGATATCACCGTGGTAGTGCCGTCTATCATATACAGAGGTATCAGCGTGATGATAAGCGCGATGATCGCCCTCACGTGATTATGCTTGAGCGCAGCCCGAGCCTGTTGTTTAATTATCGCCTCAGCAGACAATTGAATCATCCTTTGGTGTAAAGATTATACATGCTCTCCAGACAAATCTGAGCGTGCTTGAAGAACAGATCGACGTTCATGCACTCGTTGGCGTTGTGGATGTTGCTGACTTCGCCCTCGAATATCGGGCCGAACGCAACGCCGTTACCTCCGAGCTTGCGGGCGTATGTGCCTCCGCCGGTGGTGTATATGGAGGGCTTTTCGCCCATGACGCTCTCGTAAGACTCCGAGAGCAGCTTGATGATATCGGAGCTTTCGTCAAGATACAGCGGCTCCAGATGTGACAGCACCTTGACATGGATGTTCTCCATCTCTGCCTGCCTGCGAATAGCGTCGATTATCTTCTCGCCGTCCGCAGTAACGGGATATCTGATATCCATAGTGCAGGTGGCGTAGCCATCGTCGATGTGCACCGTGCCGACGTTGACGGTCAAAGGGCCGCTCTCCTTGTCCCTCTGCTTTATGCCCAGCATCACGCCGTCGGTATCCAAGCCGATATAGTGGCTGATGAAGGAGGGGATAGAGCCCAGGGTGGAGTTTGAGGTCAGCAGGTCGATCAGAGCGGTAGCGGCGTTAAGACCGGTATCGGGCTCGGACGCATGAGCCGCCTTGCCTCGTGAGAGAACCATCAAGCCGTCGATGGTGTAATAAAACTCGAAGGAGCCGTTCTTTGCGTCTGCAAGACGCGCGAGCTGATGATCTTCGTTCTCGGTGCAGTCGAGCAGAGCGTAAGCTGTATCGGGCACGGCGTTTACAGCCTTGCCTGAGTGCAGCTGAGTCAGAGTCGTGCCGTCGTGAGTGTCCGCGTAGAGCTCGAGCTGTATGATGCCCTTTTCGCCCTTGCAGATACCGTAGGATGAATCGGGAGTGAACGACATATCCGGTACGTCGGCGTATTTGAAGTATGTGTCCATATCCTCCATGCCGCGCTCCTCGCTTGTACCGAAGATAGCGCGCAGGGTGTTCTTGCCGATAACGCCGTTCTCTTTCAGCGCTCTCAGGCAGTACAGATTGATCAGAGCAGCACCTTTGTCGTCCGCAACGCCTCTGCCGTACATATAGCCGTTGTCGCCTACGGAAAGCTCGAAGGGCAGCGAATCCCAGTTATTGCCCTCGGGTACGACGTCAAGATGCGCCAATACTCCGCACAGCTTGCCGCCCTCGCCTAATTCGACATGACCTGCGACGTTATCGAAGCTCTCTGCCTTGAGACCGAAGTCGATAGCCTTACGCATCATCCAGTCGAGCGCTTCCTTGCAGCTATCCTGTATCCCCGAAACGGACTGGATAGCGATAAGCTCGCTGAGATCTGCGATTATCTCTTCCTTATAGTCAAGTATCTTTTCACCAAAGCTCATGTATGTTCCTCCTCAGTTGTTGATTTCTGTTTTATTCTATAAATTCTACGGGGCTTGCGTTTTGCTTTGAAGCCTCCCGTTATCATCAGATAGATCAAAAATGCCGCAGCACCTATGCAGGTTATCAGCAAGCCCTGCTTCAGCATAGGCGTTTTGTAGACGAAACGTATATTATTTGTTTTATGACCGTCCACTCTGACAGCCATAAAGCCGATATCGACCCTTTCGATATCCGCGGGTTCGTCGTTTACATAAGCCGTCCAGCCTTCGTCATAAGGTACGCTGAAGAACAGCAGATTATCGCCGCCCTTGTTGTCAAAAACAGCCTCAAAGCCGTCGTTGGTATAGCTGAACTTCGAGCAGCTGTTCTCGGCGAGCTTATCAGCGTTCTTGATGTAATCCTCCTCGGTGTACTTGAAATCCGCCGTGATGCTGTCGTAGCCCTCGTATTCGGGATACACCTTTTCCTGCAGGTCGTGATCATTATGGGTAAAGTTGAGGTTCAGATACATCCCGTCGGTATAGCCCGTGATATCGGCATATTTCTTCATCTGATCCTGCGACATGACCAGAGCTTTCAACAGCGCCTGATGCTTGAGCCTTGTAGCGATATCCTTGTACTCCTCGTCGCAGATGTATGTATCAAAGGTGAAGCCCATGGGGATGTAATGTTGATTCTCGTATATCTTGAAGCCGTTTGCCGTGGTCTTGTATTCAAAGCCCGGCAGCAGATCGTCTGTATCACGCGGGTTGTCGTCGTCTTCCTCGACAAAGAGATACTTGACCGAGAACAGCCCTCTGAATCCGTAAAACTCGGTCGGGGGGCGTGAGCCTACGTCGCGCTTGACTCCGCTGCAGTTGTAGAACGCCATCAGGGAAGACGGCACGATGCTGTGAAAAGCCTGTATCGTCGGCGTCTCCCAGAACATACCCAGATTATCCGAGGTCTCGTAAAAATCTGAGCGGACTTCTCTGAGATCCTCCATCGGGACGTCCTCGCCGTAGTTGAGGGCATAGTTTATCATGAATTCATCATCCCTGTCCGCGAGCCTCTTGCCGCTCCAGAGATACGCCTCGGTATACAGCACGACGAACAAGCTCAGACAAAGCGCGGTCACGCGCATGAAGTGCTGCGTCTTCTTTTTATATATGATATACAGGAAGCACGCGGCGCACAAGCCGCCGACTGCGATGATACAAAACGCCCAGAAATGCTTTTGATGAGCCGAAAGCCCTATCCTTATGATCTCTCTCTTTGCGTCGTCCTCGGTCTTCTCGGGGATAAGCCCGATAGCAAGGGTCAGGATAAGGGTGATTATCATCGCGGGGATAAAGCCCTTTTTATAGTCTATCTCATCCATATCCTCGATAGCCTTGCAGGTCACTGCAACCAGCATCAGCGTGAGCATATAGAACCATCTTGCGTAGTAATCGTCGTTGAGCGCCTGAAAAGCGCTGTTGAAAAACGGCACGAAAGCCATGATCAGCAGGATCACGATCAGCCGGGTGAAGAAGCTCTTCTTGCGCGTCCTCATGTAAGCTATCACGAAGGACATCGAGAACATCGGCAGATATACCGCGACAGACGACCATTTTGCTCCGGCTGAGGGGGTGAAGTTGTTCCTCGCCGGTACGTCTCCGGGGAAGAAGAAGCTGACCAAAATCTGAATATATCTCTGCGAGTTCGAATAGATAAGCGTGTTCCAGCCGTTGAGTATCTCGGATACGCGGTAGTTGCCTGTTATCGCAGCCAGCGACGGCAGCATCAGCACCATCGACATCAGCACGCCGATAACAGCCTCAGCCGCAAGACATAAAAAGTCCTTTATGTTGAAGCGGTAGCTCCTTGATACCAGCTTGACGATGTAGTATATCAACAGGAATAATGCCTGTCCGAAGAAAAAGTAATAGTTGACCGTAGCGGAAAGACAGATCGTCAGTGCTACAAGACCTCTGCGTTTTGTCGCGTGGAACTCGTCGAGCGCCGCCAGCAGCAGGGGGAACACTATCATCGGTTCATGAAAGTGGAAGAAAAAGATATTGTATACCGAGAAGCCCGAGAAGGCGTACAGTATGCCTCCCATCACCGCATGATAGGGGTTGCGGACGTAGCGCCTGATGTAGATATACGCCGTCAGCGAGCAGAACGCGAGCTTCAAAACCACAAGCGGTCCCATTGCATAGGGTACAGCCGCAGAGGGGAGAGCCATCGTCAGCCAGAAGAAAGGCGACCCCAGCAGATAGAAGCTGTAGCTGCCCACGAAGTTCGCGCCCAGATCGGTCAGATGGCTCCAGCCGGTATCTCCTGCAAGTATGCTGTCGTGAGCCAAACGGTAAAACGGTATCTCCTGCACGTTGAAATCACCGTAATACAGGAAGTATCCGCGGTCTTTTATCATGATCGGAGCTACGATTATCGCAGCGAGCAAAAGCGCCCATAAAAAGGCGTAAAGCGCATAAGGACGACGCTTGTAACCGATATTTTTTAGCTGCAAAATCGTCCCTCCCGACAAAAATACTTTACCTGAGCAATTTTATATGCTACAATGTATTCTGCAATACTTATACTGAAACTGATATATTATAACACATAATATTCAAAAATGCACTATTTTTTTGAATTTTTAAGGAGAAATGTTTATGAATACATTTTACGCCATGATATCCCGCATGAAATACATAAATCGCTGGGGACTCATGAACAACACAAAAACCGAGAATATCTCCGAGCACAGCCTCGAGACCGCCATCCTCGCTCATGCCCTGGCGACTGTAGCCAACACCAGGTTCAACGAAAACATCGACGCAGATAAAGCTGCCGTGGTCGCGATGTTCCACGACGCGAGCGAGATAATCACCGGCGATATGCCTACCCCGGTGAAGTACTATAATCCCGGGATCAGGGACGCCTATAAGCAGGTCGAGAAGGTAGCCGAGGACAAGCTGCTCTCCATGCTCCCGGAGGATCTCAGAGCAGCCTACAAGCCCGTGGTATCAAACACAGACGCTGAGATCGAAAGGTACGTCAAGGCTGCCGATAAGCTCTCGGCGCTGATAAAGTGTATCGAAGAGGTACGCATGGGCAACCGTGAGTTTTTGAAGGCGAAAGAGGCTACCGAAAAATCTCTGGAGCAGATGGAGCTGCCGGCTTTGAAGGTATTTGTCGACGAGTGTTTACCGGCATATTACCTTACTTTGGATGAATTAGGCTGAAAGATTTATATTTCATTTTTGTAATATTACACAATATATATTACAATAATAGCCGTTTAATACCAGAACTTGTAAAAAAATTATGAATTTAGTTCTATAATTCTTTTATAGAAAATAACTTATTGCTATATGAGTATAATAATAGGGTATATTTACGATCTGTGAGTATGCCCTTTTATCTTTGTACAGATAAAAGTTAACCAATATCAAGAGTAAATGAAAGGCGGTTATGTATGGCAAAATACGATAAAGATTTTGTAGACATTTCATCCTCCGCTGATGTTAAAAAAGCATACGGTAATCAATATCAGGATAAACCGAAGAAAAAGGGCAGAGGCACCGCAAGGCGTGTCATCATCCTCATGCTGTCGCTGCTCCTTCTTCTGGTAGGCTCCGGACTCGTGTTCTACGATCACGTTTTGTCGGGTCTTGTCGTTTCAGGCGAAGACTTCGACGCGCAGGCTCCGACAGATAATATCACCGAGACCACCACGGTATCGGTCAAATCGGGCGGATCGTCGCTGCTCTCCAGCGATAACGTACTGAATATCATGCTCTTCGGTCAGGACGCCGCAGAGAGCGAAGAGGATCACGGACGTTCCGATACCACGATCCTGCTCTCCATCGACAACGTCCACAACAAGATCAAGATGACCTCCTTCCAGCGCGACACCTACGTCAGCATCCCCGGTCACGGCGACGGTAAGCTCAACTCGGCTTACACACTGGGCGGCGAGAGGCTCTCGATAAACACCATCGAGCAGAACTTCGGTATCAAGGTCGATAAATACGCCACCGTAGACTTCGACTCGTTCAGAGAGATCATCAAGATCTTAGGCGGCGTGGATATAGAGCTCACCCTCGAAGAGATCCAGTATATCAACGCTCAGATCGACGTCAACGATCAGACCGACGTCACCAGCTTTATCCAGTACGACCCCAATCTCGAGACCCAGATGATACATCTCGACGAGTATCAGGCGCTGTGGTACGCACGTAACCGCGGCGAGACAAACCTCGGCGGCAACCCCGAGTACAGCTTCTCCGGCGACGACTGGGAGCGTACCTCCAGACAGCGCAAGCTGCTGCAGACCATCATCAAGAGCCTGCGCGAGGATGCTTCTCTCACCAAGCTTGTCGCTATCGCGAACAAGATCGGCCCTTATGTCACCACCAACCTCTCAAAGGGCGATATAACCTTCCTGCTGTCAAACGTTCTCACCTACATGGGCTATGATATGGAAGAGCTCTCTGTTCCCACCGAGGGCACATGGCGCTACGGTATGACGGAAGACGGACAGAGCGTCATCGTCATCACCGACTGGGATGCGGCTCGCGGAGATATGGCTTCATTCATTTATGAAGATTCGGTATCCGGCAGAGTCAAAAAGAGCACTACCGCTCCCAGCACGATCGCTACCGAAAGTCAATACTGATAAAAAATCAACCGGCTGACCGATTAAGGTTCGCCGGTTGTTTTTATTACAAATAGTCATTGCGAAGTCCGCATTAGTTAGGTTGATATTGCCGTGTCGGTCGTCGACTTTCTCGCTATTATGATCGGTATGCGCCCTGTGGCAATCTCAACCGATTATTCTAATCCGACTGTTTGCAGAGAGAAAAATGAGATTATGTTATTCAATGCGTTCGAAGCGGCGAATTCTTTTGCCGTCGCGCTCGATTATCTCCTGAAACATCTTGTACGGTCTTACCCACAGCTCTCCGTCGCCGTATAAAGCGCGGTATATCACCATGATTTCGCAGGTCTCGCTGTCCTTCGCGAAGTCGATGACCTCGTATTCGTTGCCCTTGAAGTGTCTGTATTTACCCTTGACTATCTCCTCGGGGACAAGCTCCGGTTCCTTTTCGATAGTTTCTTCGACCTCGGATAATTCATAAACTTCCTTCGGCTCGCTGTATGAACAGTCTATCTCGAAGGAGCCGTCGTTCTCGACGAGCACCATAGAGCTCATCGGGGGTACCGATATCTCGAACCATCCGTTGCAGTCATACCTTGCGTTGCCGTTGAGCACATCTGTCAGCACGCCGTTGAAGCCGGTGTTGACTCCGATATTGCGCGGTTCGCCGCTCTGGTTGAGCATGACGTACAGCTTTTGCGAGTCGGTCTTCATCGAGAAGCACATATGCTCCAGCTGTATAAGCTCGTTTTTGTATTGACCGTACTGCAGGGCTTCAAGACTGTGCTTGAGCTTGCCGAGCCTGCA
>ONPE01000171.1 GCA_900319615.1 uncultured Eubacteriales bacterium | reverse complement strand
ATGATCCTGTTTCCCGCTATAGATTTAGTAGACGGCAAGGCTGTCCGCCTTTTCAAGGGCGACTACGACCAAATGACCGTCTACAACAACGACCCCACAGAGGTCGCTTTAGACTTCAAGGCGTGCGGAGCTACCCACGTACATATCGTCGATCTTGAAGGCGCCCGTGACGGCGGCACGCCGAACCTTGGCACCGTGCTGGTCATAAAAAAGATGACCAATCTCTTTTGCGAGATCGGCGGCGGTATCCGCTCCATGGAGGTCGTCGACCGCTATCTCTCCGCCGGTATAGACCGCGTTATCCTCGGCACGGCAGCGGTGAACGATGAAGCCTTTTTGTGCGAGGCTGTCAAGAAGTACGGCGACCGCATAGCCGTAGGCGCGGATATCCGCGACGGCTTCATCGCCGTAAAGGGCTGGCTTGAGCGCAGTCAGGTCACCGCCGACGAGTTCTTTGAGAAGATGCAGAACCTTGGCGTCAAGACCATCATTTGCACCGATATCAGCAAGGACGGCGCCATGCAGGGCACCAACCTGCACCTGTACCGCACCCTCAGCCGCCGCTATAAGGTGGATATCACCGCGTCCGGTGGCGTATCGTCGATGGAAGACATCAAGGCGCTCAAAGAGATGGATATGTACGGCGCGATAATCGGCAAGGCATACTACACGGGCGCTATCGACCTGAAAGAGGCGGTGAAGGCTGTACAATGATAACTAAACGCATCATCCCCTGCCTCGACGTTAAAAACGGCAGGGTCGTCAAGGGTGTGAACTTCGAGGGGCTCAGCGACGTCGCCTCCCCCGTAGAGCTCGCCCGGTATTACAGCTCCTGCGGAGCCGACGAGCTGGTGTTCTATGATATCACCGCGTCGGCGGAGGGCAGGGCTCTCTTCACCGATATACTCACCGAGACCGCGTCCAAGGTGTTCATCCCTCTCACGGTAGGCGGCGGCATCAACACCGTTGCCGATTTTGACCGCGTGCTCAACTGCGGCGCGGATAAGGTCAGCGTGAACAGCGGCGCCATCCGCAACCCTCAGCTCGTCTACGAGGCGGCTAAGATCTACGGCGACCAGTGCGTGGTGATCTCCTCCGACGTCAAGCGCGTCGACGGCGAGTTCCGCGTCTTTGCAAAGGGCGGCAGGGTCGACACCGGTATGGAGGCTATCTCGTGGATAAAGCGCTGCGTCGACAACGGCGCCGGAGAAGTCGTGCTCAATTCGATAGACACCGACGGCGTCAAGGGCGGCTTTGACCTCGAGATGCTCGAGGCTGTCAGCAACGCCGTGAACGTGCCGGTCATTGCCTCCGGAGGCGCAGGGAAGATCGAGGACTTTATCACCATGTTCAAAACGCTGCCAAAGGTAGACGCAGGCCTGGCGGCTTCGATATTCCACTTCGGCGAGGTCAGGATCGCCGATCTCAAACAGGCTATGGCAAAGGCAGGTATACCCACGAGGCTGTAAAAGCAATATAACAACAGCGTCATTGCGAGGGACATTTGCTCCGCGGAGTGACAAATTAAGGAGAATAGATTATGATAGATATCAACGAACTGAAATTTGATGAAAAGGGTCTGATCCCTGCCGTGGTGGTCGACAGCATCACCAAGCAGGTGCTCACCGTAGCATACATGAACCGCGAGAGCCTGCAGATCTCTATGGAAAAGAGACTGACCTGCTTTTGGAGCCGCTCGCGTAAGGAGCTCTGGCTCAAGGGCGAGACATCAGGCAACTACCAGCATATCGTCAGCATCACCGCCGACTGCGACAAGGATGCTCTTGTCGTGACGGTAGAGCCCGACGGCCCTGCCTGTCACCTCGGCACGACCTCGTGCTTCACAAATCCCGTGTGGGAGAGCGACGAGCTCAGCGAGTTCTCCTACGAGGGGCTCATGGAGCTGATAAAGGGTCGCAAGACCGACCCCAAGGAGGGCTCCTACACCACATATCTATTCGATAAGGGTCTCGACAAGATCCTCAAGAAGATCGGTGAAGAATCCACCGAGGTCATCATCGCCGCCAAAGCCGAGGACAAGCGCGAGACCGTATACGAGATCGCCGACCTCGCATATCATGTTATGGTGCTGATGATCGAGCAGGGCATCTCCCTCGAGGATATCCACCGCGAGCTCGCCTCGCGCCATGTCATCGACAAGAAGGTCAAGCAGGAGAAGATGGTATGAACGCGCGCGTAGACCGCGATCTGCATATGCATACCACTTTCTGCGACGGCAAAAACACCCCTGAAGAGATGATTCGGGCAGCCGTTGATAAAGGCTTGTCCGCCGTCGGTATCAGCGGCCACAGCTACACCTTCTTCGATACCTCCTACTGTATGCAGAAGGAGGAGGTGCCTCGTTATCTTGCCGAGCTGAGGTACCTGCGTATCAAATATTTTGACCGCATCCATGTCTTGTGCGGAGTCGAGCAGGATTATTACAGCGATTATCCTACCGACGAATTCGACTATGTGATAGGCTCGGTGCACTACATCAAAGCAGGGGAGGAGTACATCCCCGTTGATGAGAGCGCAGATATCCTTAATTCTGCAAAAGAAAAATACTTTGGCAGCGATATCTATTCTTTATGCGAAGAATATTTCGCGACCGTCGCCGACGTTGTTGAAAAGACCGGCTGTAATATCATCGGTCACTTCGACCTGATAACCAAGTTCACCGAGCGCGAGCCGCTCTTCGATACCGCCCATCCGCGATATGTCGCCGCATGGCAAAGGGCTGTCGATAAGCTGCTCGGATACGACGTCCCCTTTGAGATAAACACCGGCGCGATATCCCGCGGCTACCGCACCTCGCCCTACCCGAGCGCCGATATCATCGCATACATCAAAGAGCACGGCGGACGCTTCGTCCTTTCCTCCGACGCCCACAGCGCCGACGCCGTAGCATACCGCTTTGAGGACTTTGAAAACCTGATATGATACGAAAAACCCGGCAGGCGTTGTACCTGTCGGGTTCGTTTGTTTTATGACATTGTCATTGCGAGGTGCTTTGCCCCGTGGCAATCCCGCAAAGAGGGGATGATCCTTTCTGATTTCTCAGAATTTGATCTTCTCTGCAATATATGCCTCGAGGTCTGCTATGGCGACTCTCTCCTGCTGCATGGTGTCGCGGTCGCGGACGGTCACGCAGTTGTCCTCGAGCGACTCGAAGTCGTAGGTGATGCAGAACGGCGTGCCGATCTCATCCTGACGGCGATAGCGCTTGCCGATGGAGCCTGCGTCGTCATAGTCGACGGGGAAGCTCTTGCACAGCTCGTCGGCAAGGGATCCTGCCTGTTCGCCGAGCTTCTTTGAGAGCGGCAGAACGGCAGCCTTGAACGGAGCGAGGAACGGATGCAGCCTGAGCACTACGCGGGTGTCGTTCTTGCTCTCGTCCACGATCTCCTCGTCATACGCCTCTGTCATGACGGTGAGGAAGAGTCTTTCAACGCCCAGCGAGGGCTCGATGACGTAGGGGATGTATCTGGAGTTGTCGGTGGGATCGAAGTAGCTCAGATCCTTGCCGGAGGTGTTCTGGTGCTGGGTCAGGTCGTAGTCGGTGCGGTCGGCTATGCCCCAAAGCTCGCCCCAGCCGAAGGGGAAGAGGTACTCGAAGTCGGTGGTCGCCTTAGAGTAGAAGCTGAGCTCCTCGGGGCTGTGGTCGCGCAGTCTGAGGTTCTCCTCCTTGATGCCGAGGCTGTAGAGGAAGTCGCGGCAGTAGCTGCGCCAGTAGTCGAACCACTCGAGGTCGGTGTCGGGCTTG
>ONPE01000063.1 GCA_900319615.1 uncultured Eubacteriales bacterium | reverse complement strand
ATAACCCTGTATCAGAAGGG
Organism: uncultured Eubacteriales bacterium; assembly: GCA_900319615.1. Classification (GTDB taxonomy): domain Bacteria; phylum Bacillota; class Clostridia; order Oscillospirales; family Acutalibacteraceae; genus Ruminococcoides. The sequence continues at coordinate 7,589 of ONPE01000063.1, read as the reverse complement.
CTCGGATGTACGCGGCGTGTACTTCCGCATGAAGGCGATCATCGAGACTCTTGTCGACGAGCTCAAGCACAAGAGCGTCAGCTTTGAGAAGATCGAGCCGACCTTCGGCTGGGAGCATCCGGTGAACCTGAACGCCGTTATCGTAGACGGCGAGGTCATCGGCAGGATCGGTCTGATCCATCCGTCCGTGATGAAGAAGCTCGACAAGCGCGCGACAGTCGTATTCGCCGAGATCGACATGGACAAGTTCGCCGCTGTGGAGAATCTCTCGATCCGCTATGAGGAGCCGTCGAAGTTCCCGAGCATCGAGATCGACCTGAGCTTCCTGACCGCTCGCTTTGCGCCCGTTATGAAGGCTATCGAGAACGCGTCCTGCGGGCTTATCAAGGCTGTGGACGTTATCGACATCTATGACGCCGGCGACGCTTCGTCCATCGCTGTGCGCCTGACCTTCTCGGACAACAGCCGCACGCTGACTAAGGAAGAGGTAACCGACGTCACCGACGGCATCGTTTCCGAGCTCGAAAACGCAGGAATAATGCTGAAGAAGTGATAAAATAAAAACAGTGTCATTGCGAAGAATCGGCAAAGCCGATGACGCGGCAATCCCCTTGTTATTACTGCCGGTTGCAGGAGGAAGGGGATTCCCACAGTCGCGGATAATGAGTATCCGCTCCTTCGGAATGACACTGATCTTTTATCAATCATAAATATGGGCTTGCATTATTCGAAGAAATGTTGTATAATACAATAGAATGAGTATCAACGGAGGTGTTTGTATGTTAGATAAGACTATGGTATTCTCCTTAGGCGGCAACAGAGACGACGAGATGAAGGAAGCGCTTACTACCGTTTATAACGCGCTCAAGAAAAAGGGCTATAACCCCATTAATCAGATCGTCGGCTACATCCTCAGCGAGGACCCCACCTATATCACTACATACGGCAACGCCCGTAATATCATCAGTAAGATCGACCGCGACGACCTTCTCGAGGTCATGGTGAAGTCTTACCTGAATATCTAAGAAGGGATTGATTCCATGGCTGAAAAGGAATTTTCGACCTATAAGGGCAAGCCTCTGGTTCGCTGCGGCGACGAGCTGTACTACGGCAGTATGGCTGAGCGCTTTGTCATCAGGATGCAGATAAAGACCAAGAAGACCGTGGGCGACACCGAGATCGCGGATAAGGTGGCTATACAGCTGCTTTGCACCGATCCCGACCTCAGCCCCCGCAAGCAGCTGGTCAAGTCCAGCGAGAAGAGCGGCCTCTATGTAGCGCTCGATATCGCCGACGTCTGGCTTGAAAGAGCACTGAAATCATAAGAAAAAGCTGACCGGATGGGTCAGCTTTTTTAGTTAGGAGTTAGGAGTGAGGAGTTAGGAGTTTCGGGAAACGCTTCGCGTTTTAGATTTGTATGTTTCGACTGAAAGGTTTGATTATATATTTTAAATCTTTTTCATCATTCCTGTAATAATTCCATCGTGAGAACTCAGGAATCAATGAGGACTCTGCCTTATATATAGATTTTTAAATGTCAGTGAAACGTTGTGATTCGATCTATATATATTCAAAAATCCGCAAGGATTTTCCCTCAATTCCTAATTCCTAACTCCTAACTCCTAATTCTCATACGTTTCGGGGCATACTTCTTTTATTTTCTCTCGAAGAATTAAAAAGTCGTTGAGGGCGCCCTCCATCTGGCTTTGGTTGCGCAGGATCGCCGCCGGATGCAGCATGGGCATCATCCACACGCCCTTCTTCTCGATGAGTGTGCCGTGCTCTCGGGTGATGCGCAGGTCGGGCTTTATCAGCCTCATGCCGGCTATCCTGCCGAGGGTGACGATGATCTTGGGGCGGATGATGCGCGTTTGCTCGCGCAGATATCCGATGCAGCTCTCCTGCTCGTCCTCCTGCGGATCGCGGTTCTGCGGCGGACGGCACTTGACGATGTTGGTGATGTAGATGTTTTTGCGGCGGTCGAGGTCGACTGCGTACAGCAGCTTGTCGAGGAGCTGACCTGCTCTGCCGACGAAGGGCTCGCCCTGTATATCCTCCTGCTCGCCGGGACCTTCGCCGATGAACATGACGCGAGCCTTGGGATTGCCGACGCCGAAAACAACGTTTTTGCGCTTTTCGCACAGGCGGCAGGCTGTGCAGCCCTTGCATTTTGATTCGAGATCATGAAAGTCGGTCAAGATAATTCACCTTATTTCCTGTTATTTCGATTGAAAATCGGTTTTATATATTGAAATCTTCGGCTTAATGTAGTACACTGATTATAAGCACGGAAAAGTGACTTAATAATGATTGGTGGTTATAAAATGAAAACAAAGATCATGGTAGAAACATCCGCTCACCATCTGCACGTTACGGCCGATACCTTCGCGACCCTGTACGGCGAGGGCAAGAGCCTGACCAACAAGAAGGACCTCTCTCAGCCGGGTCAGTTCGCCTGTGCCGAGAAGGTGACCGTCGTAGGCCCCAAGGGTGAGATCACGATGTCCATCCTCGGACCGTTCCGTCCCGAGGATCAGGTTGAGATCTCTATGACAGAGACCCGTAAGCTCGGCGTTGTCGGCGTTATCCGCGAGAGCGGCGATCTTGCCGGTACACCCGGCTGCATCCTGCGCGGACCCGAGGGCGAGGTTGAGATCGATCACGGCGTTATCGTAGCGAAGCGCCATGTGCATCTGACTCCCGAGACCGCTGCAGAGTACGGCGTAGAGGACAAGCAGATCGTTAAGGTCGCTGTCGGCGGCGAGGGCAGAAAGGTCATCTTCGATGACTGCATCGTCCGCGTATCTCCCAAGTACTTCCCGGCTGTTCACCTCGATACCGACGAGGCTAACGCCGCAGGTCTGACCGGTACGGTCGACGGTGATATTATTCTGTAAGAGAATAAAACCGTGATTGGCTCCCTCGAAAGAGGGAGCTTTTTGGTGCTTGCACCTTTTTACGCCATACTATGAGGCTTGATGTTATCCGACGGTTTACAGATCACGGCGCTTAGTTAGGAATTATTACGGAGAACGGTTAACGGTTAACGGTGAAGGGTGGGCTCCGCCCACACCTGATTTATATTGCGTTTATTTGCAACGCTTGCAACACAGATATAAACATACACGAAACAGAGAAGTTAACTTTATATTTCATATGCGGTTTTATCAATCAAAAATCCGAAAGGATTTTCCCACAACTCCTAATTCCTAATTCCTAACTCCTAACTCCTAATTATTACAAAGTTTCTAAGTTCTCCCACTGAAGCTCCGATGTATTCATCGCCGGGGGTGCGAAGGGGATGGGGGACTTGGCGAAGAAGACGACGTCGCCCATCGGTACACTAACATAATGCCAGCCTTTGTTTAATTCTTCTGTAGAAATATCACCCTTGCTCATCCTGATAAGGCGCATATCCTCGGGCAGGTAGACATGGCGCGCTACGGCGTTCTGTCTGTAGATCGGAGCTATCATCAGGCTGTCGCCGACCATGAGCTGATCCTCCACGGTCGCGGCGATCCCGTCGTCCTCGTAGTCAAAGGCAAGGGGGCGGAAGAACATACCGTCGCTCTCGACCGCCTTGACGAAGGATTTGTACAGATAGGGGATGAGCCTGTAGCGCAGCTCGATGATGTGGCGGAAGACCTCGGTATCGCCGAACGCGAACGCCTCTTGACTGCGTGTGCCGAAGGCTGCGTGGTTGCGCATGAGTGGCGTGAATACCGCAAAGCTCATCCAGCGTATCAGAAGGTCGCGCGTGCAGTTGCCGCCGAAGCCGCCGATATCGCTGCCGCTGTACAAAAAGCCGCACATATTCAGCCCCGGCATCTGCTGCAGGCTTTGGAGGATGTGGCTCCACCAGCTGTGATTGTCGCCCGTCCAAACGCCGCCGTATCTGTGGGCGCCGATGTATGAGGCACGTGAGAACAGCAGGCTCGGCTCGTCGGGGCGCAGCTCTGTGAGCGCGTCAAAGGCGCTTTTGGTCATTTTGTAACCGTAGAGATTGTGGACGTCGTAGTGGCGGAATCTCCCCTCGGGAGCGTTGTGATAGAAGCTCTTGTAGTCGTCCGGTGAGTTTTGCAGGCGGTTCATGGTATCGCGCAGACCGAAGAAGTTCAGCGCGTCGAGAGAGATATCGCTCTTGTTTTTTAATTCTTCTATAGCATTATTAAGCGCCTTTTCGCTGTAAAAGAGCGCGGGCTCGTTCATGTCGTTCCAAAAGCCCTCTATGCCGATATCCGTAAGCGCCTTGTACTGCATACCGAACCAGCGGCTCGCTTCGGGATCAAGAAAGTCGGGCAGGACACTCATCCCGGGCCATACGCCCACGACGAAATCTTTTCCGTCGGCGTCCTTGCAGAAATAGCCCTGTTCATGCCCCTCGTCGTAGACGGAGTAGCCGTCGAGCTTTTTGACGGCGGCGTCGATGATCGGGATGAGGCGTATGCCGCGGCTCTTCATTTCCGCGGCAAAGGCTTCGAGGTCGGGAAAGCGCTCGCTGCTGACTGAAAAATCCATGAACCTGTCCATGTAGTCGATGTCGAGGTAGATCATGTCTAAGGGTATGCCGGCATCCGTGTAGCGGTCGGCGCAGCTGCGGATGTCCTCCTCCTTGACGTAGCCCCAGCGGCTTTGTCCGTATCCGAACGCCCATTTCGGCGGCATATAGCTTTTTCCGATCAGGGCGCGGAACTGCGACACGATATCCTTCAGGCTGTCGCCGGTGACGATGTACAGCTCGAGGTTGAAGCTCTCGGGTGTGATGACGGCGGTGTCGCTCTCGGTGTAGCCGAGGTCAAAGGTGATCTTGCCCGGAATATCGAAGAAGGCTGCGAAGCGATCTTCACCGTCGAAGAGGATGAAGTTGTGCGCCCCGTAGAGAGCGCGCTTATCCTCGGTGTGAAGGGGCTCGTCGGTGCACCAGCCGTCGTATATCCAGCCGCGCTTGTTTATCCCGCGGGTGGCTTCGCCCAGCCCGTATATGCGACATTTGTCGGACATATGATATACAAAGGCTCCGTCGCCGGTAAGGATAAAGGGGGTAGGGGAGCCCTCGGATAAGGGGATGTTTTTGACGACTGCTCCTGTGTCGATAATGGGGGAGTAGCTGTATCGTTTTATCATTTTTAACACCACACTTGATTTTTTTGAATAGTTATGTATAATAAGTATATCATCGAACGGAATCGGATACAATATCTAATTGATTTTTCTTGCCGATTTTCCGTATAGGAGGAAGAATATGAGCAATAAAGTCGTTATAACTTCGGATATTACCTGCGACCTTAACTGGGACCTCGAGCAGCGCTACGGCGTTACCTGTATGCCTCTGCACATAGTCATCGGCGGCAAGAGCTACGAGGACTGGGTCAACATTACCCCCGAGGAGCTCTATGATATCTTTTATAAAACTAAGGAGCTGCCGCATACCACAGCCGGAAGCGTAGGCGAGTATGTCGATTTCTTCAAGCAGTTTATCGACAAGGACTGCGACGTCGTGCATCTGAGCCTCGGCTCTAAGCTCAGCGTTACGCATCAGAGCTCGGTGCTGGCTGCTAACGAATTCCCGGGCAGGGTGTATTCGATAGATACAAACAACCTTTCCACAGGCTCCGGTCTGCTGGTCATCAAGGCTTGCGAGCTGCGCGATCAGGGGCTCAGCGCCAAGGAGATATATGATAAGGTCAGCGATATGACGGGCAAGTCGCACGCTTCGTTCGTGCTCGACAGGCTCGATTTCATGCACGCCGGCGGCAGATGCTCCGCCGTAGCTATGCTGGGCGCGAACCTGCTGAGCCTCAAGCCCTCTATCGAGGTGCACAACGATGACGGCGGCTCGATGGGCGTAGGCAAAAAATATCGCGGCAAGTATGACAAGGTTCTGCTCCAGTACATGGAGGACACCATCAATAAGTACGATAATATCGACACCGACCGTGTGTTCGTCACCCATTCCGGCGCTAACAAAGAGTACGTCGACGCGGTCGTAGAGGCGGTCAAGGCGAAGAATATCTTCAAAGAGGTTCACATCACCAGAGCCTCGTGTACTATATCGTCGCACTGCGGCCCCAATACCCTCGGCGTGCTGTTCATGACTAAATGATCTGAATAAATAAGGAACCCACCTGTTGACGCAGGTGGGTTTTGTGCTTTCAGTAGTATTTGTCTTCTTTCCAACGAGCCGGATTGTTGTCGATATACATTCGGATGTCGCGATAATCACTGTAGTTCCGCAAAACATGGTCGTAATATCGCCTTTGCCAAATGTTGCGACCGATCTCTCGATTGCAGTAACGCTTAAAAAGTGAAATGAACTTCGGGAGGATCTCATTTGCTTTGTCGGGATTTCCGGTTAACGTGAGCTTGTGCGGACTGTTTTCCGTAGGGTACGGCGCTTGCGACGTACCGAAATATGAAACTCTAATGTTGTCCTCGTACAAATCAGTATCATCGGTGCTTACGGCTATGAGCAGATGGATATGGTTTGGCATGATGACATAATTATCAATGAATACGTTGTTGTAGCGATTATCCATGAAACGTATGTATTTCTCTGTTATCCTGCCCTCATGGAAAAGCTCGGTATGCGGTACGTCGCAAGCGCCGTACCCTACCACTCTTCCCAGCAGGTTTTCTTTATCCTTTACGCAAATGGTAACGAAATACATCCGGTTTTCGGAATAACTGAACTCCGGTAATCTGATACGTTTCCTTTCGGGGAGCTGTTTATTGTTTATAGATCATGTCGTGGATGGTGGTTACGGCTTCGTCGGAGATGGTGCAGCCGAGGCTGTAGGTCGGCACGCTCTCGAGCAGCCTGCCGAGCATATCGAGCAGGGTGGACATCTGCTCTTTGTTTGTCGGGAGCACCGTCTGCTGCAATAGCAGGCTGAGCGCGCCGAAGGGGTCGAGGGGCTTCGCGGTGTTCTCGGGCGCCTGAGAGAGGAAGACTATCGCCTTTATCGGGGCGCTGATGTTGCTGCCGATGCCGTGCTTGCCGTTCCACGGGGTGCCGTAGATGACGAATCTGCCGTCCTTCTCGCGGACGAGGGGTTTGTCGTCGTTGATCATCTCGACCTCATCCCCGAAGTGTCTGCGCCACAGAGCCGCGTGGGTGCTCTTGCCGGTGCCCGAGGGGGCGGTGAAGATCACAGCCTCGCCTTTGTATCTGAGGCATGAGCAGTGGAGGAAGAACCCGCCCTTGTCGATGATGTAGTCGCAGATCACACGCAGGACGGCGACCGCCTCGCAGATATAGGGCGTTTGGGGCACGCCGTGTATCTCTTCGCCAAGGTCGTTCTCGCGTCTGATCATCTCGTCGGTAGGTTCGATGTACAGCTCATAGTCGGTGCTGTCGGTGAGAAAGTCCGACATATATTCGTAGGTTTTTTCATATCGCGCTTTTACGGCGATGTTCATGTCTGCAATACGGTAAACGTGCATATTTGCTCCTTACAGTCAGTTCAGTTGACGGTTTTGTCTTTCTTTATTTTAACATAAGAATAAATAATTGCAACCGTTAAAAATACTGCGGCGGCTATGACCATGACGAATACGAAGCTGACGCTGCGGAGTATCAGACCTGCGGC
>ONPE01000136.1 GCA_900319615.1 uncultured Eubacteriales bacterium | reverse complement strand
CACGATCTATGATACCAAGGGCAAGATACTGGCACAGTCGGCGTCCGTTTGGCACGTTGTCATGGCTCCGGCATATTTTGACGACGGCCCCGAGGGCGATGAGCAGCGCGCCTTTGTCGCCTCGCGACTCGCACAGATCCTAAAGGTGGATGAGAAGGAGCTTTTGGAGGATACAAAGCAGGATACCTACTATGTCTCTGTCAAGCGCAAGGTCGAGACCGCCGAGAAGGAGGAGATCCTCAAGCTCAAGGAGGAGCTCGCCGAGAAGTATCAGAAGTCCGGTATCATCTCTCTGCTCGACGATTACAAACGCTATTACCCCTACAACGATCTCGCGTCCTCGGTAATCGGCTATCGGCTTCACCGGCTCCGAGGATCAGGGCTTGTGGGGCGTGGAGTATCAGTACGACGACTATCTCGCCGGAACACCCGGCCGTATAGTCTCGGCTCAGAACGGCATCCAGACCGAGATGCCCTTTGACTACAACCAGAACATCGGCGCTATCGACGGCAGCTCTCTGGTGCTCACCATCGACGAGACCGTCCAGAGCATCGTCGAAAAATACATGAAGCAGGCGGTCATCGACCACTCCGTCAAGGAGCGCGGCGTGTGCATAGTCATGGACGTCAACACCGGCGAGGTGCTCGCTATGGCGACGGTCAACGGCTTCAACCCCAACGATCCCTACACCATCAACAAGGATCAGCAGCAAGAGATAGACGCCATCGACAACGAATATCTCATCAAGCATGAGTACACCGAGGATCCGTCGAAGCTCTCTAAGGAAGAGCGCGACAAGCTGATCGAACAGGCTAAAAGCGAAGCCGAGAGCGCGGCTCTCGCGAGAAACTGGCGAAACAAAGCTATCTCCGACACCTACTATCCCGGTTCGGTATTCAAGATGGTCACCCTTTCCATGGCGCTCGAAGAGGGCGTCGTGAACAAAGAATCGCGCTTCACCTGTACCGGCGCATACCAGCTTTATGAGGACACCATCCACTGCCACAACACCGGAGGTCACGGCACTCAGACCTATGCCGAGTGTCTGCTCAACTCCTGCAACCCCGGCTTCATCCAGATAGGTCAGCTGGTCGGTAAAGAGAAGTTCTGGAGCTACTATCAGGCTTTCGGCTTCTCCGAGAAGACCGGCATCGACCTGCCCGGCGAATCCGACGACCAATTCTTCATCCATGACGGCATAGAGGGAAATATGCTCGACACCGACCTTGCGGTCGCGTCCTTCGGACAGAACTTCTCCATCACCCCGATACAGATGATCACCGCCGCCAGCGCGGTCGCGAACGGCGGCTATATAGTACAGCCCCACGTTGTAAAGCAGATACTTGACAACGAGGGCAACGTCGTGAAGAACGTTTCTACCGTTCACAAGCGTCAGGTCATATCGGAGTCCGTATCCGATGAGATGTGCGGTATCCTCGAGGACAACGCGACCACAGGCTCCGGTAAGAACGGCTATGTCGCCGGCTACCGCGTAGGCGGTAAGACCGGTACTTCCGAGAAGCTGATCGACGTCAACGACGACGGCGTAGACGACTATATCGCGTCCTTCTGCGGCTTCGCTCCCGCGAACAATCCGCAGTACGCGGCGCTGGTATTCTTCGACGCTCCTTTAGGCGGCAACTACTACGGCTCAGCTGTAGCGGCTCCGGTATTCGCGAGCATAATGAGCGAGGTCCTGCCTTATCTGGAGGTCGTCGCCCAGTACACCGACGAGGAGGCGTCCAACATCGACACCAGCGCCGGAACATACACGGGGCTTAGCATCAACGACGCAGTCAAGGAAGCAGAGAGCGACGGCTTCACGGCGATCGTCAAGGGCGAGGGAGCTACGGTAGTATCACAGAATCCGCCCACCGGCGCAGTCATGCCGTCCGGCGGTACGATAGTGCTGTACACCGACGCGGAGGGCTCGAGCGAAACGGTATCCGTACCTAACTTCATCGGCTTCGGCGTATCCGACTGCAACTTTGTCGCTGCCCAGTACGGGCTCAACGTCTGCGTCACCGGCGTAGTATCGTCCGCAGACAGCACGGCGGTAGCCCAGAGCATACCGGAGGGTCAGCAGGTAGCGCCCGGTACGGTCGTCACCGTGACCTTTACCGGCGGCGGAACCATCGCCGACTAAGGGCAAAACCGCACAATTCGCGGCGCACGCCTTGCTTGCCTATTATTCCGTCAGATTGCCCAAAAATCCTTGTCCATACGACAGTATGCACGCGGATTATTTGTACACTCTGACGAAAAATCTGACTACGCAATCCGCACACCTGAATTATGCGGTATTGCCTAAGATAAACAAGGTTCCGTATGGGAACAGAATTATAAATGAGGTGTAATCATGGAAACAGGTTTATGGGCGTTCGGCGCGGCTGTCGTGTCTTTCGCCGTTACCGCGATCATAGGTAAGTATCTGATACCGTTCCTGCACAGGCTCAAGTACGGTCAGACCATCCTCGAGGAGGGTCCGAAGTGGCACAAGGGTAAGCAGGGCACGCCTACCATGGGCGGTATCATGTTCATCATCGGTATAGTCATCGCCACTACAGCCGGAGTGCTGCTGTACGCCATAGGTCACGGCGGCTTGGATTCGGTGAGCAGATTCGTCTTTGTCGGTCTGCTGTACGCGCTGATGAACGGCGCCATCGGCTTTGTAGACGACTATGTCAAGGTCGTCAAGAAGCGCAATCTCGGTCTCACAGCCAAACAGAAGCTGATCTTCCAGTTCCTCGCGGCGGCGATATACCTTTTCCTGATGTACCTGTGCAAGGATAACACCAGCATCATCGTGCCGTTCGTCGGCTACGTCGATCTCGGCTTCTTCTACTATATCATCATGGCGCTCGTGCTTGTCGGCATCGTAAACTCGGTCAACCTGACTGACGGTATCGACGGTCTTGACGGCTCGATCACCTTCTTCGCGTGCCTGTTCATGATGCTGATCGCGAACGTCCTCGGCAACCACGAGGCTAACGTTATCTATGCTGCTGCGTCTGCAGGCGGCTGCCTCGGCTTCCTTATCTGGAACTTCCACCCGGCAAAGTGCTTTATGGGCGATACGGGCTCGCTTTTCCTCGGCGGCATCGTGTGCACCATCGCCTTCGCTATGGATATGCACCTCATGCTGCTGCTTATCGCGCTGACCTATCTGCTCGAGGAGCTCAGCGTTATCCTTCAGGTCAGCTATTTCAAGCTCACCCACGGCAAGCGCCTGTTCAAGATGTCCCCGATCCACCATCACTTTGAGATGTGCGGCTGGTCGGAGACTAAGATAGTCTGCGTGTTCTCGATATTCACCGCTCTGTGCGGACTGTGCGCTCTGCTGCTGGTCATCTTCGGCTTGGGCATAGCGTAACCGAAACCATTACTGCTGAAAGGAAGAGGCATTATGTCTACAATCGAAAAAACCTCGCGCCGGCGTCAGGAAGATTACCGCCGCGAGAAAAATGCCTCGTCTGACAGAGGCAAACGAAAGAAAAAATTCTCGCTCTTATCCATCGGTAAGGGCATAGATATCCCGTTTATCCTTATCATACTCGGGCTGCTCGCCATCGGCATCACGATGATGTTCAGCGCGAGCTACCCGGTCGCGTTCTATGAGATCGGCGACAGCTACTATTACCTCAAGCGTCAGCTGCTCTTCGCAATCATCGGTCTTGTTATCATGCTTGCGATATCGTATGTCGACTATCATTACTACCACAAATTCGCGGTAGTAATCCTTGCCGTCAGCTATTTCGCGCTCGTGCTGGTTCTTGTGCTCCCGTCGCAGGCGGGAGGCGTACACCGGTGGATCGGCTTCGGCGCCTTCGGTATACAGGCGTCCGAGATAAGCAAGTTCGCGATCATCCTGTTTATGGCGCACTGGGGCAGCCGGTACTATGACCGCATGGATACCCTCAAGTTCGGCGTTTTGCCGGGCGCGGCTGTATTCGGCTCCACCGCGTTCCTGCTCCTTCTGGAGCCGCACTACTCATGTATCGTTATCTGCGCTCTGCTCACGATAGTCATGATGTTCGTATCGGGCATCAAGATCAAGTGGCTCGCCGTCGGCGCGGCTATCCTTGCGGTAGTCATCATCCTTTTGTGGGCTACCGGTATGCTGACCTACGCTATGGAGCGTATGGACGGCTGGGGTCAGGCGCTTAATGAGGACATGAGCCGCGAGATGTGGGACAGCACATGGCAGACGCGCAACAGCCTGTATGCCATCGGCTCCGGCGGACTGTTCGGGCTCGGCCTCGGACAAAGCCGGCAGAAGTATCTGTATCTCCCCGAACCGCAGAACGACTTCATCTTCGCCATCGTGTGCGAGGAGCTCGGTCTGGTCGGCGCGGTGGTCATCCTGCTGATATTTGCCCTGCTGGTATGGCGCGGCGTTATCATATCCCTGCGAGCCCGCGACCGCTTCGGCAAGCTGCTGGGTATCGGACTGATAAGTCATATCGGCTTGCAGGTCATCCTGAATATCCTTGTTATCACCGACTGGCTGCCAAACACGGGTATCTCCCTGCCATTCTTCAGCTACGGCGGCTCCTCGCTGCTGACGCTGATGTTCGAGATGGGCGTTATCCTCTCGATATCCAGAACATCAAATATAGAGAAATCCTGATATAGGAGCAGATCATGAAAGTTTTACTTGCCGGCGGAGGTACAGCCGGACACATCAACCCCGCCATAGCGATAGCGGGCTACATAAAGGAACAGGAGCCTGATACCGAGTTCCTCTTTA
>ONPE01000066.1 GCA_900319615.1 uncultured Eubacteriales bacterium | reverse complement strand
AGGCGACGACGAATTACCCATCAGAAATAGACCATAATAGCTCGAATCAATACGATCTGTTCAAGAAAACAATGAACCTCGGAGAACGTGATCAATTTTCCGGGGTTCATTATTTTGTTTCATGGACAAAAATATATTTAGTTTTTGCAAGCTTCACTCTAAATGAATCACAAAGATTGAATAATTATTCGATCAAAGCAATCGATATAGATGATTTCTTTATTTCCAAATCAAATGTTACATAATAGATTGCCTAATAGAATTAAGATGATTCTTGTAACACGAAATAAGCGCCCATGAATCATTAACAATACTTCAATCAAAACATATACGTTAATTAACAGAACTTCTCACGCTCTGCTATGTTGTGTTCGTTGTTTGTTCGTTATCGTTGTATAACTTAGCGTTTCTTTATAAAACACTAATAGTCAAGAAATGCCTTTAAATAGCATAAAATGGAGCGTCGTGAAACACTATGGCACATAAGTACCAAAATTCAAATCCCTCACTCTACGCCATAGAAAAGCAGGGTATCATCCGATGCCCTGCTTTTTCTATTACCGTACAGCGTCGAGTGTGGGATTTGAAGGCGAGCGTGCCGAGATGTAAGCGTCAGCGCACATCGAAGGTGAAAACAGTATGGCATACTGTTTTCAGCGAGAACGCAGATGGGAGTTTTGGCAGGAGGCATTGATCCGAAGACGATATCCTCCCCTACCGTAAGATAAATGCGCACTCACTCTACGCCAACCCTTGAAATCCTCAGAAATGGCTTGTTTAAGCCGTTTTTGAGGGTTTTCTTTTTGCGTTAAATTGGTCGAAATGCTTCGTGTTCGTTGTATATGTTCGTTGTTTGACTGATTTTCGGCTTATTCAACTGACTCTAACTGTGCCGCAACCATCCTTTCTATTGTACGATCAAATTTCGGTATATAACGTTTTGGTACCGACTTCATAGGGGATCCCGAGATCGGACAGGCTGCGCTGGATCAACGTAACGTCAATGATGTCCAAGCCGTTTTCATCAACGTCACCGCGTTCCTCTGCTTTAGGATCAGCGTCAATGAATTCCTCCAGCCTTCGCTGGATCAACGTCGCGTCGATCACTTCGACCTCGCCGTTATTATCATAATCTCCGATAATGTAGCTGTCACGTACCTTGAACTCGACCGAAGCGGTATTGTTGTAATAAAATGCCTCCGTATAATCGTGATCGGGATTCACCGTATAGGTCAGCGTATAATCACCCGCCGGGACGTTTTCGACAGAAGAGAAGCGCGGATCGGTATACTCCGTATACTTTATGCCGCTCAACATCGGTACCGTTATAGTGTCAACGTCACTGAACAGAACTTCACCGGCAGAGCTGACGATCGTACGCATCGTCTTGATCGGGTGCCGCCACGCTTTATCTGCCGCACTGCACACATCATAGCCGAAGTTCAGGTTGCACCCGCTTTCAAAGAGCGTGTCTGAAAGGAACGTGTTGTTAGTGTCGGTCAGATATGTCCGGAACAAGGCAAGATCGGGATAATTTGCCTTATCCCGCGAGGCGGAGAGATCTGTTTCTCTCGGGACATTCCTGCTGTACGGCAGCAAGTATTCACAGTCATCAAGTACCGCCGTATATCCCAGTATATAATCGAAGCTAAAACGCTTAAAGCGATTGACATAGAGCGGGTAATAGCTAAGTATCCTGTCAGCGTTGCGACGATCGGGATCATCGACCATATGTGAGTCGGAATCGCTGACCAGAATCCCTTTGTAACGTTTGTGATCGGAAATGTCATAAGAAAGATCGACCGCCATTCCCCATAAGGTGATCGCATGCGAGCCGTTAACCCCGCTGCTTCTCTCGAGGGTGATACCGAGGCTGAGACCGTAACCGCTGATAAGCTTCTCATACATTGAGTTCATATAGAGAGGATCGTGGATCGAGGTGTATCCGCTGACCTTATCGTAGGCGTATTCCCGAAAGTACCCGCCGGAACCGGGATAATTCCTGATCCCGGCACCCGAGTTAAGAAGCTGGTTATTTTTCAGCGCGGCTCCGTTGAAGAACCAAGCCATCGCGTTCTCCTGATGCAGTCCGTCATCGGTGAAGTTTTCTGCAAACAGATCAAACAGCTCATCCTCATCGGCAAAGCCTGCGCGAGCCGCCCAGCCGGTGCTGTACAGGATATTTGAGGAAGAAGCTGCCCAGCAAAGATTCTCGTCGCCGTCCGGAATCGAGGTCTTTTCCGTATCAATGAAGGTCAGATCGGATAAATCGAAGGAACTGCCCCCGGAATAAGCTTCGACGATCCTGGTTTGTATCTCTTCAACATTATCCGAACGCAAACCGGTCAAATAGATCTGTACGGTGGAGTCGGGAAGCATAAAATCCACATGATAAAGCTGCGGCAAAGGAAGCGCCGCTGCCGCAGACTGATCAAACTGCGCACCTACGCTGAGCACCTGCTCTTTGTCAATGTACAGTTCATACTCGTTAAAAACGTCTGGTACCTCCTCTGCTTCAGTGCCGGAGAGTACGGTCTTGCCGCTTTCGTCTGTTACAACAGCGCATACGCCGCTCGTGACGATATCCGCTTCAGCGGCGGTAAAAGCAGTAAATGATAACGAAATAAGGGTCAGAAACACCAAAAGGAAACTGATTATTTTTCGCAAGGCTTATCACCTCTCTTTGGATATTGCGAGTTCAGATAAATCTCAGAACTCTGATATATATGATAGCATATATCAGGGAATGAATCAACACAAACAGCAAAACCTTACAACGATCGGAAGGATTACTGCCGGTATGTTCCGATGTGCCGGATTTTCGGTAACCGTCAAACGAGGTATGGCATAATGTTTTCAGCGAGAGCGCAGATGGGTGTTTTGACAAGAGGCGTTGATCCGAAGACGATATCCTCCCCTACCGACAGATAAAGCGTACTCACTCTACGTCATCCACCGAGGGCTCGGAAACGAATGATCAAAGCCGTTTCTGAGCTTTCTTTTTCCCGCAGAGTATTCCGTGTCCTTTGTTGACACGGTTTCTGCATTTACGCCTTCTTTCTCGCAGAACTTCTTCAGCCACATATAGGGATAATTCGGATTTGCCGGCTTACGGCGATATTATCATCACGGGCATGGATGAATACGATGATTGCGAATTCATGGACAAATTGCATAAAAATTTCATGAAATGTGAGCAAAAGGCAGTGACATAACCGACCGGATGTGATATAATAAGTACGCTAATCTATACTGACTGTATCGGGAGGCTGCTATGAAACACAGAATCATCAACGGAATCATATCTATCTTTTTATGCGTTATCCTTCTGTTCGGCACGGCGTCGTTTGCGTTTGCTGCCGAGACCGGACCGCGAACGTATCAACGTCTGGCTGATCTCGACGAGATCACAGCCAACTATCTGAGCGACAGCGAAGAGCGAGCCGCTCAGTATCCCTCCGGCGCGATCATGATAGCCGAAACCTCAGCCGAGTTTGAGATGAGGAAATGCTACGCGATCGACATCCTTCGTCAGGGCGGAACAAAGGGAGAAGCTAAGATAAAGCTCTCGACCGTCGATATGACCGCCGGATACGGCGAGGACTACCGCTTATACCTGACAGATGAGCGATCCGACAAGGGCGTAAAGGGAGAAAAGAAGCTATACTACTACGAATCCAACGTACCCTACATAGCGCGCCTCTCCGACCACGAAGAGTACTACATGACAAAGGACAACGTTGACGATCTCGACGCCGCGCAAAAGGAAGCGTCCGAGATCAACGATATGGCGGTAGATAATATGCCGCACTCTACGGAGACGATCCTTTCCTTTGCCGACGGAGAAAACCATAAAACGATCTACATCGAGACGATGATGAAGGACAAGGTCACCGACGACCTCGAATTCATGCTGACGCTGTCGGAGCCCGAGAACTGCTCTATCAGCGCGTCTGTGTCGGCCATCTACAGGATCAAAGAAAATCGCGTCAAACCCAAAGCGGAGCTCTCGATAGCCTCTACCTCTGCCAATCCGGAGTCTGATGAAGCTT
The DNA here is from genome assembly GCA_900319615.1 of uncultured Eubacteriales bacterium. Taxonomy (GTDB): domain Bacteria; phylum Bacillota; class Clostridia; order Oscillospirales; family Acutalibacteraceae; genus Ruminococcoides. The sequence goes on along the minus strand of ONPE01000066.1, from coordinate 3,352 downwards.
TCGTTACAATAACGCGCAGCGGCAATCTCGGCGGATACGACAGCTTTCGTGTGACCACAAAGTCCGATACGGCTCAGGCAGAGACCGATTACATCGCCGTTGCAGAGGATCTTCGCTTTGTTCCTGGAGTCAGCGAGATCAAAGTGCCTATAGCGCTTCTTGACGGCGCGGAAAACGGCAGACAGTTCAGCGTAGAGCTGTCCGATCCCTCGTCGAATGCCGAGATCACCGCCGACTCTGCCGTAGTGACCTTAGACAACGATAAAGAGATCGTATCTACGGGTGCAGAGTCGAAGAAATATGTCACCGAATTCACCTACAAAACCAGCAGCTACCGCGAATATGAGTTTGTTGATCTGAGCAAATTCCACAGGGAAAAGTGTCTGGGCGACTGGGACGATACAAAGAACAAATACGAGAGCAACAAATGGCGTCTCGACTACGATCAGTGGGGCTGGAAAAACCACGCGACCGACGCGATGTCTCCGACCAAGGTGAGCTTTGTCGGTGTAAAGAGCGTTCGTTTTTGCTACGACAACGCAGGCGGATCGTGTCAGTGGGACGACGGCGCGGTAGTTCTGTCGGAGACAAATCCGCTGGATGACGGCGACAGAGGCTGCGACTGGATGAGCAATCTCGGCCAGAACGGAACGAGCTGGGGTCTGGGCAATACCGCTTCCTCGCATCTGGACAAGACCATCACGCCTACTTCGAGCGACAAATATATCTATCTGGTGCTGCACAAGGCGGGATTCACCGGCTGCAGCGGCGTGAAGTTCCATGACTATAACGGCGACAAGGATTGCTCCTTCCGTTTTGACCTGCAGGATTACAAGGTCAGCATCATCGACCCCGAGCCGGTCAGCCTGTATAAGAACGGCTCGCTTCAAAAGGTCAAGGCGGTCACGAACGCTCAGTTCACCGACCCCAACTCGGCAAGCGCCAACTATACAACCTCGGCGACCTTTTACCGCTACGACACCACCACCATCAAGGCGGCGGTAGACTCCAAATACGGCACGGCGACCTTGAAGGGTATCTATCTGTGCGATCCCGACAATCTCTCCCGCCACTCATCGCTTATCTCCCTCAGCGGCGGCAACTTCACCTTCTCGCCGCAGGCGATCAGCCGCTACTCGAGCTACTTCAGTAATAATAAGGTAGTCATACAGCCTGTTTATGAGTTCGAGAAGATCAGCTTTAATGTCGAGAGCTACTCCGATGAAAAAACCGGCGTTTCTTTCACCGCCAACAACAGCGAGCACACCGGCGTGTTTACCATCGACGGCGTAAAGTACGGAACCGTGAGCTGGAGCAACGACAGCAGCAGAAACGGCGATTACTACGACGGCGACGAGCTCGTATTCAAATTCACCTCCGCTCAAAGCGGCGGCTCCAAGACAGTAGCGTATGAATATCGTTTTGCCGACGTCAAGTCCGATCTCGGCAAAGCCCAATGGTACAAGACCGGCACCGCGGCTGACACGGTCAACATAACCTTAAGCCATAAATACTTCTCTGTTTCCCCGTACATCACCGACCTGACGGTGAAAAACCGCCTGATCGTCAAAGGCTACACCCACGGAGACTTCACCTCTAAAGGCACAAAATACGCGACAGATAACGGCGACGACTCGGTCACGGTCAGCGGCTACTATATCAAGGGCAGCTCGAATTCGGATACTATAGATGAAGAGTTCACAAAATATGCTCCCGGCAAGCGAATGGAATATACCGCGAACCCGGACAACGGCTACTATGCCGAGTGGAGCTATATCGACGCCGTTACCCATGAGACCAAAACCTATCGCGGCAACACCTTCTATTACATCGTTCAGAATCCTTACCACCTGAATGATAATACGGTAACGCTGAGCTTCAAGCAGCGCTCATCCACTCAAAGCAGTTATAATCTGCATATGAAGGCAAACGTCGTGATCCCCAACGGCACGATCCTGCACCCGGCAACAGCTTCGACCGATATCATGAATCCGGCGGCTAATGCCGTAGTATACCTGGACGGATGTTACGGCGTGACCGATGAAAACGGAAATTTCATCCTCAAATCATCGCCCGAAAGCGACGAGCCCGCAGCCGGTATTCCTGTTGTCGGCAAATCGACAGGCGTCGATACGGTTTTCACCACCATCGACGAAACACACCGTGCGCTTATCCGTTACAACGGGAACGATTATGTATGCGACATACGCTTTAAAGGAGACTCAACAAAGCCGGATCAGCTTTACGATAAAAAGATAGTGCTCGACAGCGCCTCTACCCTCGGAGTTGTCCCGATACGCACAGAGGCATACAGCACAGATACGGGCGTGTACGGCGACAGCATCACCCTGGTAACCGCGCGTTCGGTCAACTTCTCAGTAGATTTTGACGCGCGAAACATCAGCGCGGACAAGCCCGTAAACCTCGCGCGCTGGAGCTTTGTCGGAGAAAACGGTATGCTCCGCAGCAGCACGGATATACCTGTTTCGAGCGGCTCTTCCACGGCGTCATACTCTTGCGTCATCATGGAAAAGGCAAAGCCCGGCGACCATATGTATATCGAATTCTATAACAAGAGCTATGACGCTTCGTCTAACGAACGCTTTACCCCCTACGGTAAGTACGAGGTAGGCTACAGCTTTGTCAGCGCGAACATCGAAAAGGTCATGTCATATATGCCCGATATCGGCTTCTATGACGACGAGGGTCCTGCCGATACCGGCGTTGACCTCGCCGCTACCGGAGCGCCTCATTACAGCAAGCTGCCCTCCGCGCCGGGTATAGGCCCGATCAGCCCGATGTTCTCCATCTTCGGATTCTTACCGACCTACAGCGATACCGCTACGGGACAGAAGGATCAAAAGACCGGCAAGGATCTGTACTGTCTTGAGATAGGCGTACAGCTCAGCGTAGCAAGAACCGATACCGCCGACCAAAAGGGAAGCTGGGACGTTGCAAGCGTTGCGAAGCAATGGGAAAAGCTCTCTAAGATCATCACCAAAAGCCCCGGCGAGCTTTGTCAGAACCTGCAGACAAGCACCAAGATCAGCATAACCATCAGCTTTGCGTATCAGCTGGAATACTATACGACCGACGACGGAGCGCGCTGCTACACTGCGAGCGTTTTCCTCCTCGGCGGAAAGCTCGGCGTAAGGATCTCGGTACCGTTTACCGTAGTTGCGATCCCGTGCTTCGTCTACTTTGATATCTCCGCCGACAACGTCGGATATCTCGTTCATACTCCCAACGGCAGAACGGACGGCTACTGGAAGTCATCAATGCTGCATAACAGCTACTACTTTGAGACGCACGGCGAATTCTCTCAGAACTTCAAGATACAAATGGGCGTCGG
>ONPE01000210.1 GCA_900319615.1 uncultured Eubacteriales bacterium | reverse complement strand
ATGTTAGAGCAAATAACTAAAGATACAAACGCCGTGTTCACTCAGCTGATCGAGGCGGCAAAACTGCACGAGGGCTCTGTGATAGTGCTCGGCTGTTCCACCAGCGAGGCTGCCGGCTTCCGCATCGGCACTCACTCGGCTATGGACGTTGCCGGCGCTATCTACGACGGCTTCTTTGATATGCTCAGGGAGAAGGGCATATACCTCGCCGTGCAGTGCTGCGAGCACCTCAACCGCGCTCTGGTCATCGAGCGCGAGCTCGCTGAAAAGCTGAATCTCACCCCGGTCAACGCCGTACCTCAGCCCAAGGCAGGAGGCAGCAGCGCTACAACGGCGTATCAGAGATTCGACGACCCCGTCCTCGTCGAGCATATCAAAGCCGACGCAGGCGTGGATATCGGCGGCACGCTGATCGGTATGCATCTCAAAGAGACCGCGGTACCCCTCAGACTGCCCCAGAAGACCATCGGCAGCGCCTTTGTTGCCGCAGCCCGTACAAGAGCCAAGTTCATCGGCGGCGCGAGAGCCGTGTATGATGAAAATTTAATGTGAGGTGCCGCATGACTGCTAAAGATGAATTTATAAAGATCTATACCGAGAACATCCACAGGAACGGCTCAAAGGAGCTTTTGAGCTGGATCCAATCCACCGATTTCTTCACCGCCCCTGCAAGCACAAAGTATCACTGCGCCTGCGAGTTCGGCTTGGTGATGCACTCGGTGAGCGTTTTCAACACGCTTGTCGAGAAGCACTTTGACGAAGCGACCGACAGCATGGAGAGCTTCGCCATCTGCGCGCTGCTGCACGATCTGTGCAAGGCGGGCTTCTACAAGGTCTCGACCCGCAACGTCAAGAATGAAGAGACCGGCCAGTGGGAGAAGGTGCCCTACTACGCTATCGAAGATACCTTCCCCTACGGACACGGTGAGAAGAGCGTGTTCCTGATAGAGCGCTTCATGCACCTAAAGCTCGACGAGGCTATGGCTATCCGCTGGCATATGGGCGGCTTTGACGACAACAACGGCTTTTACGTCAGCAACGCCTACGACCGCTATCCGCTCGCCGTGAAGCTCCACCTCGCCGATCTCGAGAGTACATATCTAAGAGAAAAGGGGACTTCCTCCGTTCGCAAGTGATCTATCCGGCTCCCTTTGGGAAAGGTGACACGCATGTCGCGCTGTCGACGAATGTCGACTGAGGGATTGCATGAATAGATCGACCGAAGGGAGAAACAAACTTTTTCTCAGCTTTTATCAATACCATTATGATTTGTGTCTCGCTTCGCTCAAACAAATAATACAATCCATCCGCCTCCGTTGGAGGCACCTTCCTTTCCCAAAGGAAGGCCTTTTCATCCCTGTGAATCAATTGGTAATTCGAGGTAAACTATGGATTTTGATAAAGCGAGGCTCAGGGCAAAAGAGCTCTCCGCCGAGATAAACTATCACAACGACAGATACTATAACCACGACGATCCGGAGATATCCGACTTCGAGTACGATATGCTCCTGCGCGAGCTCGAGGATATCGAGGCGGAATACCCCGAGCTCAGCACGCCCGATTCGCCTACGCAGCGAGTAGGCGGCAGCAGGGGCGAAAAGTTCTCTCCCGTCGTCCATACCGTGCCGATGGAGAGCCTGCACGACTCCTTCTCACCCGACGAGATACGCGATTTCGACCGCAGGGTCAGAGAGACCGTAGCCCATCCCGAGTACGTCGTGGAGCCTAAGTTCGACGGCTTGTCCGTATCCTGCGAGTACCGCAACGGCGTTTTCGTCCGCGGCTCTACACGCGGCGACGGCGTGACCGGCGAGGACGTCACCGAGAACCTCATGACGATAAAGAGCCTCCCCAAGCGCCTGAAGAACGCCCCGGAATTCTTAGAGGTCAGGGGCGAGGTCTATATGTCCGTCGCGACCTTTGAGAGGATCGTAGCAGAGCAGGAGAACAACGGTGAAAAGCCGTTCAAGAATCCGCGCAACGCCGCCGCAGGTTCCTTGCGGCAAAAGGACGCGAAGATCACCGCAAAGCGCGATCTGGATATCTTTGTCTTCAATATCCAGGCGATGGAGGGCTACTCTGTATCTACTCATGTGCAGTCGCTCGATTACCTGACAGAGCTCGGTTTCCCGACCGCGTTCTATAATTGTTACGACGATATCGACGACGTTCTCAAAGAGATCGACCGCATCGACCGGCACAGGGGCGATCTGCCCTGCGATATCGACGGCGCGGTGGTCAAGCTCAACAGCCTTGCAGACCGTGAACTGCTCGGCAGTACGGCAAAATTCCCCCGATGGGCTGAGGCGTACAAGTATCCGCCCGAGGAAAAGGAGACCGAGCTGCTCGATATAGAGATAAACGTCGGCAGGACGGGCGCCCTCACCCCGGTAGGCATATTCAGACCCGTGCTTCTCGCCGGTACGACAGTCTCAAGAGCTACCCTGCACAACGAGGATTTCATAAAAGAGCTCGGCGTGTGCATAGGCGACACCGTCCGCATCCGCAAGGCGGGCGAGATCATCCCCGAGGTGCTCGCGGTAGTCAGGCATAACGGCGGAAAAAAATTCCGCTTCCCCGTGACCTGCCCCTCGTGCGGCAGCCATATCGTCCGCGAAGAGGGAGAAGCCGCTGTCAGATGCACCAACACCGACTGCCCTGCCCAGCTCCTGCGTCATCTGATACATTTTGTCTCACGCGACGCTATGGATATCGACGGCTTGGGCCCGGCTGTTCTCGAGCAGCTCCACAGCAACGGCATGATAAAGAGCTTTACCGACCTGTATGAGCTCAAAGCCGAAGAGCTCGCAAAGCTCGACCGCATGGGC
>ONPE01000188.1 GCA_900319615.1 uncultured Eubacteriales bacterium | reverse complement strand
CGACGGCAAGTGAGCTCCGCCAACCCTTTACATAAATGGCTGTCCTCTGAAAAGAGGATGGCTTTTTTGTATATGAAAAATCGTTAAAAAACTTTTGGAAAAGGTATTGACACGCTGTCAACCGCGGTGTATAATACAATTACTGACACAGTGTCAATAATAAGGGATAAAGAAGGAGATATGAGATGATCAAGGGTACGCCGGAGCTGATCGAAAAACGCAGGGAAGAGATAGTCAACGCCTGCGAGGAGTTATATCAGACTATGAGCTTCAAGGAGATCACGCTCAAGGAGATAGGTAAGGTCACCGAGTTCTCCAGACCGACCATATACAACTATTTTCAGACGAAGGAAGAGATCTTCCTCGCCCTGTTCAAGCGCGAGTACGACAGATGGAACGAGGAGCTGCAGTCTATCATAGATGAAAACGAAGAGCTTTCAAAGGAGGAAATCGCGGATAAGATCGCTGCTTCTCTGCAAAACCGCGTACAGCTCCTGCGGCTGCTCTCGATGAACAACTTCGAGATGGAGGCGAACAGCCGGATAGAGCTGCTGATCGACTTCAAGCTGTCCTACGGCGCTTCGCTGAAGCTCTTCTACCGGATAGCAGAGAAATTCTGCCCCGATATGAGCGCACGGGATATCCAAGACCTCGTCTATATGTTCTTCCCGTTTATGTTCGGCATCTACCCCTACACAGCCGTGACCGAGAAACAGCGCGAGGCGATGGACAAAGCGGAGATAGACTATAATTATCAGACAGTTTACGAGATAACTTATCCTTATCTGTTAAAGCTGCTCGGCGGTGATAACGCATCCACCGAATGGTGCGAGCCTGTCGCTGACAAGGAATATGAAAAATTATAAAGGAAGGCAAATTATCATGAAAAAAGTTATCGCATTATTGACTGTCGCAGTATTCATCCTTGCGCTTGCAGGCTGTGCAGCAGGCAACAACGCAGGTCAGACCGAAGCCGAAACAAAGGCGGTTGAAACAAAAGCAGCACAGACAACAATAACGGAGGCTGCAACGACCGCGTCAGAAGCTCCTGCGGCAACAGACGAAACCAAGACCGTGAGCAGCGATACCGAAAGCAGCGGCAAAACTCTGGTAGTCTACTTCTCGGCTACAGGCACCACAAAGGGCGTAGCAGAGCAGATAGCAAGCATCGCGAACGCGGATATCTATGAGATCACCGCGGCTCAGCCTTATTCCTCTGACGATCTTAACTGGAACGACTCGGGCAGCCGCACTACCATCGAGCAGAACGACAAGACCGTCCGCCCCGTGATCGGCAGCGAACAGGCGAATCTCGACGGCTACGACACCATCTTCATCGGCTACCCGATCTGGTGGGGCGAAGAGCCGAGGATAATGGACACCTTTGTCGAAAGCTATGACTTCACCGGCAAAACGATGATCCCCTTCTGCACCTCGGGAGGCTCGGGCATCGGCGCGAGCGGCGATAACCTCAAAGCAAACGCAGGCACCGGCAACTGGCTCGAGGGCGAGCGTCTGAGCAGCTCATCCGATATCGAGGGCTGGATCAAAGGCCTGAATCTGTAAACAACATTTATTTTATAATAATAAAGGAGGCAAAACCATGTTAGGTAATTTCAGCTACAGGAACGCAACAAAACTCTATTTCGGAGACGATTCTCTGAAATATCTCAACGACGAGCTGCCCAAGTACGGCGATACTGTCCAGCTCATCTACGGCGGCGGTTCTATCAAGAAAAACGGCATCTATGACGCTGTCGTCGGTATACTCAAGGCAAACGGCAAGACGATCGTGGAGGACGCAGGTGTGATGCCCAACCCGACCGCCGACAAGCTGCGCGAGGGCGTACAGCTCGCACGCGAGAATCATGTCGACTTCCTCCTTGCGGTGGGCGGAGGCTCCTGCTGCGATTACGCAAAGGCTGTGTCCGTATCCGTCAACTGCGACGATGATCCGTGGGAGAAGTATTATATCCGCTTTGAAGAGCCCGACTGCGAGATCATCCCCGTCGGCTGTATCCTGACCATGGCAGGTACCGGCTCCGAGATGAACGCCGGATCCGTCATCACCAACCATGAGCAGAAGCTCAAGATCGGTCATGTTTTCGGCGAGGAGGTCATGCCCAGGTTCTCCATCCTCAACCCGAAGTTCACCATGAGCCTGCCCAAGCGCCAGATGGTAGCCGGCGTCTACGATATCTTCAACCATATCTGCGAGCAGTACTTCTCCGGCGAGGACGACAACACCTCCGATTACATCGCTGAGGCGCTGATGAAGTCGGTCATCCACAGCTCTCTGATCGCTGTTGAGGATCCCGAGGACTATGAGGCGCGCAGCAACATCATGTGGAGCGCTACATGGGCGCTGAACACGCTGATCTCACGCGGCAAGACCACCGACTGGATGGTGCATATGCTCGGTCAGGCGGTCGGCGCTATCACCGACGCTACCCACGGCATGACGCTGGCGGCGGTATCTCTGCCGTATTACAGGACGATCATGCCCTACGGACTGAAAAAATTCGTCCGCTTCGCAAAAGAGGTATGGGGAGTCGATCCCGACGGCAAGACCGATGAAGAGATCGCAAGCGAGGGCTTAGCTGCGCTGGAAGGCTGGATGAAGCAGATCGGCGTTGCCATGAACTTGAGCGAGTTAGGCGTGACCGCCGACATGATCGAAGCTATCGCCGACGCGACCATCATCCTCGACGGCGGCTATAAGGTGTTCACCCGTGACGACGTCGTCAAAGTATTGAAAGAGAGCCTGTAAGGAGGATATACGATGAGCAGGAGATTAGTAGCTTATTTTTCCGCGAGCGGAACCACCGCAAACGTAGCAAAGTCTCTGGCGAAAGCCGCCGGAGCCGATCTGTATGAGATAAAGCCCGCCGTACCCTACAGCAAGGCAGACCTTAACTGGATGGATAAGCAGAGCCGCAGCTCGGTCGAGATGCGCGACCCCGGCTCCCGTCCGGCTCTTGCCGATACCGACGCCGATATAAAAGCCTATGATACGATATTCGTCGGCTTTCCGGTATGGTGGTATGTCGCCCCGACGATCATCAACAGCTTTTTGGAAGCTTATGATTTCAGCGGCAAGAAGATCGTTCTCTTCGCGACCTCGGGCGGCTCGGGCTTCGGCAAGGCTGTCGCAGGCCTGCAGCCCAGCGCTCCCAAGGCGACGATCACAGAGGGCGCCATCCTCAACGGCAGACCCGATGAGGCAAAGCTGAAAGCGTTTGCGGATAA
>ONPE01000184.1 GCA_900319615.1 uncultured Eubacteriales bacterium | reverse complement strand
CAACTGCGGCGCGCTGACCATCCGCGAATTACAGCAGAAGGCGAAGCTGACGCTGGTATCCGCCACCTCAATAGTAGAGGGCGGCGCTCACGACGTCATCCAGAAGGACAAAAGCTCCGCGATGAAATAATAATCTGGAGTTAGGAGTTAGGAATTAGGAGTTAGGAGTTGATGGTGGGCTTTGCCCACACCCATTTATAAATAAAAAAACGCGTAAGCGTTTCCCAAAACTCCTCACTCCTCACTACTAACTCCTCACTGTGATAATTGGAGGTACATATGAAAAAAGTCGGTATCATCATGGGCTCCGACAGCGATCTGCCCATCGTCAAAAAGGCGACCGATATGCTCAAAAGCCTCGATATCCCGTTCGAGGTACACGTTTACTCTGCCCACAGGACGCCTGTTGAGGCGCGTGATTTCGCTCTTAATGCTCGCGAGAACGGCTTCGGCGTTCTGATAGCTGCGGCAGGCATGGCGGCTCACTTAGCCGGAGCTATTGCCGCTAACACCACTCCACTCTCCCCGTCATCGGCATCCCCTGCAAGGGCGGCATGATGGACGGCTTGGACGCTCTGCTCTCCACCGTGCAGATGCCCACAGGTATCCCGGTGGCGACGGTCGCTCTCAACGGCGCGGCTAACGCTGCGCTCTTGGCGGCGCAGATCATCGCCGTGGAGGATAAGGAGCTCGCAGACAAACTCGACGCGAAGCGCCGCTCCGACGCCGCGGCGGTATTGGAGAAGGACAAGGGGATTTTGGAAAGACTGTAATACTAGTTAGGAGTTAGGAATTAGGAGTTAGGAGTTAATGGTGGGCTCCGCCCACACCTGTTTGTAGTTTATTATCAAAGCTAATACAAATCCAAAACGCGAAAGCGTTTCCCGAAACTCCTCACTCCTCACTACTAACTCCTCACTGAAATTTGGAGGTATTTATGGGAGGATTTTTCGGCATTACTTCGAAAGAAGATTGCATGATGGATGTGTTCTTCGGCGTTGACTATCACTCGCATCTCGGCACAAGACGAGGCGGACTTGCCGCCTACGACCCCGAGATCGGGCTGCAGCGTAAGATCCACAATATCGAGAACGCACCGTTTCGAACCAAGTTTGAACATATATTTGATGAGATGACCGGCACCTCGGCTATCGGCGTCATATCCGACACCGATCCCCAGCCGCTGCTGATCCGCTCGCATCTCGGCACCTACGCCATCTGCAACGTAGGCATCATAAACAACTATAAGGAGCTTATAGATAATCATCTGAAGCACACTCACGGACATTTTGACTCGATGACCGGCGGCAGGGTCAATACCACCGAGCTGGTCGCAGCGCTGATAGACACCCGGTCGAGCTTTGCCGAGGGTATCAGGTTCGCGCAGGAGATCATCGAGGGCACGCAGAGCATCCTGATCCTCTGCGAGGACGGCTCCATCATCGCCGCCCGCGATAAGGTCGGCAGGCTGCCCGTATGCATCGGCAAGAGCGAGTTCGGCTACGCCGTATCCTTCGAGAGCTACGCTTATCAGAAGCTCGGCTACGAGGATGAGCGCGAGCTCGGACCCGGCGAGATCGTCAGGCTCACTCCCGACAGTCTTGAACAGCTGCAGGAGCCGGGCAAGAAAAAGCGTGTATGCTCCTTCTTATGGAGCTACTACGGCTACCCGACCTCGACCTACGAGGGTGTGAACGTCGAGGTCATGCGCTACCGCAACGGCGCTATCATGGCGGATAACGACAAGAAGAATATCGGCGATATTGAGGTCGACTACGTCGGCGGCGTTCCCGACTCCGGCACCCCTCACGCCATCGGCTACGCCAACCGCAGCGGCAAGCACTTTGCGCGCGCGTTCATCAAATACACGCCCACATGGTCGCGCTCCTTCATGCCTACTCAGCAGAGCGACCGCAACAAGATCGCCAAGATGAAGCAGATACCCGTGTACGATCTTATCACCGACAAGGATCTGCTGTTCGTCGACGACTCCATCGTCCGCGGCACACAGCTGCGCGAGACGGTCGAGTTCCTGTATGAGAACGGCGCACGCAGCGTGCATATGCGATCGGCTTGTCCGCCGATCATGTACGGCTGCAAGTACCTCAACTTCTCGCGCAACACCTCAGACATGGATCTGATCGCCCGCAGGGTGATCATGGAGCTCGAGGGGGAAGAGGGCTTCGACCACATCAGGGAGTATGCCGACGGCTCCACCGAGCGCGGCAAAAAGCTGAGGAAGACCATCTGCGACAAGCTGAAATTCGATTCGCTGGAGTTCCAGTCGATAGACGGTATCGTAGAGGCGATCGGCCTCGATAAATGCGACCTGTGCACCTACTGCTGGGACGGTACCGAATGATGCGTGCGTCTTTTTCCGCCTTTTGAAATGTCTGATATTATCCGAACATGATCAACGGCGGGTCGTAACTATCCAATAAAAAAGTAATTGCGAATCCCCCGGCACGAGCGTCGGGGCGGCGGCAATCTCAACCTATCTATGCTCTTTGAAACGAGCGGAAAGGCAAATATTATGAATACAAATTCCAGATCCGACGCCTACGCTGCGGCAGGCGTTGATATCACCGCCGGCTACAAGGCGGTAGAGCTGATGAAGCAGCACGTCGCGCGCACCGCGACAGCCGGGGTATGCTCCGACGTGGGCGGCTTCGGCGGACTGTTCGAGCTTGACCTTACCGGTATCACAAAGCCCGTTCTGGTCAGCGGCACCGACGGCGTCGGCACCAAGCTCAAGCTCGCTTTCCTTATGGACAAGCACGATACGGTCGGTATCGACTGCGTCGCCATGTGCGTCAACGATATCGTCTGCGTGGGCGCTAAGCCCCTGCTGTTCCTCGATTACATCGCCTGCGGCAAGAACGTTCCCGAGCGTATCGCCGATATCGTCAAGGGCGTGGCTGACGGCTGCGTTCAAAGCGGCGCGGCTCTTATCGGCGGCGAGACCGCCGAGATGCCCGGCTTCTATCCCGAGGACGAGTATGACCTCGCCGGCTACAGCACCGGCGTTGTAGATAAAGACAGGATCATCGACAACAAGACTATGGCAGAGGGCGACGTCGTCATCGCACTGCCGTCATCCGGGGTGCACAGCAACGGCTTCTCGCTGGTTAGAAAGGTTTTCGGGCGAGACCCTGCTCACCCCCACAAGGATATATGTAAAGCCTGTTCTGGCTCTGCTCGATAAGGTGCAGGTCAAGGGCATCTCCCATATCACCGGCGGCGGCTTTTATGAGAACATCCCGCGTTCCATCCCGGACGGACTGTGCGCGAAGATCCAAAAAGATTCTGTCCGCATCCTCCCGATATTCAGCCTCATCCAAGAGAGGGGCGGCATATCCGAGCACGATATGTTCAACACCTTCAACATGGGCGTCGGCATGAGCATCGTCGTCCCGGCTGCTCAGGCGGACGAGGCGCTCGGCATCCTCAAAACAGAGGGCGAGGACGCCTACATCATCGGCGAGATCGTCAGATCCTCCGACGGGGAGAAGATCGAGCTATGCTGAGGGCAAAGACAGCGGTGCTGGTGTCCGGCGGCGGTACTAACCTGCAGGCGCTTTTGGACGCGCAGAACAGCGGTATCATCAAAAGCGCCGAGATCACTCTGGTGATATCCAACAACGCCGGCGCATATGCTCTCACCCGTGCCGAAAAAGCCGGCGTGAAGTCGATGTGTATCTCTAAAAAAGAGCTGAAAACTCAGGAGGCTTTCGAGGACGCGATCATCAACGCGCTCGAAGAGAACGGTATCGACCTTATCGTCCTTGCAGGCTTTATGTCGATACTCTCGGAGCGCTTCACCTCGCGCTACGACCACCGTATCCTCAACATCCATCCGTCGCTGATACCGTCGTTCTGCGGTCAGGGCTACTACGGGCTCAAGGTGCATGAGGCGGCGCTAAAAAAGGGCGTGAAGGTCACCGGCGCGACCGTCCACTTCGTCAACGAGATACCCGACGGCGGCGAGATAATCGCGCAAAAGGCGGTATATGTCGAAGACGGCGACACACCCGAGACTCTGCAAAAGCGAGTCATGGAGCAGGCAGAGTGGATCATCCTGCCTCAGTCGGTGGAGAAGATCGCTGAACAGATAATAAAATAATTAGGAGTTAGGAGTTAGGAATTAGGAGTTAACGGCGGGATACCCGCACCCGATTTATATCAACAGCATTAACTCCTTGCTGCTGACTCTTCACTAAAGATAAAAGGGGAAATTCAAATGGATATTTATAAGATAAACGATATTGCCGAGCTTCTTGACGGCAACACCTATCCCGGTCGCGGTATCGTCATCGGAAAGACCGCCGACGGCAAAAAGGCAGTCGCAGCCTACTTTATCATGGGTAGGAGCGCCAACAGCCGCAACCGCGTGTTCACCGAGCGTGACGGGGCGGTATTCACCGAGCCCTTCGACGCTTCAAAGGTCGAGGATCCCTCGCTGATCATTTATGCAGCCGTCCGCGAGTATGAGAACAAGCTGATCGTCACAAACGGCGACCAGACCGATACGGTCTACGAGGGTCTGCAAAACGGCATGGGTATGTTCGCCTCGCTGACAAAGCGCGAGTTCGAGCCCGACGCGCCTAACCTCACACCCCGTATCAGCGGTATGCTGACCTTTGCGGACGGCGACTTCACATACGAGATGTCTATCCTCAAGTCGATCGACCCCGAGGGCACCGGCTGCGCCAGATACGGCTACAGCTATCCGTCCGTTGCAGGGCTCGGTCACTTCATCCACACCTATGTCTGCGACGGCAATCCGATCCCGACCTTCCAGGGGGAGCCTGAGAGAGTCGCGATATCCGACGATATCGACGAGTTCTCGGACAAGCTGTGGAACGCCCTTGATAACGACAACAAGATATCTCTCTACGTCCGTTACACCGACCTCAAAACAGGCGAAAAAACCTGCCGCCTTATCAATAAGAACGCCTGATATAAGTAGTCATTGCGAAGCCCCAACGGGGCTGTGGCAATCCCACAAAGAGGCGCAGGGCTTTTCTGTCAAAACGGTATTAATGACAAGGGGATTCCCACGTCGGGCTTTGCCCTCCTCGGAATGACATATAAAGTTGTAAGGAGAACAATATGAAAGAATTTGAACTGAAATACGGTTGCAATCCCAACCAGAAACCTGCAAAGATATTCATGCACGACGGCTCCGACCTGCCCATAGAGATCCTCTGCGGCAGACCCGGCTACATCAATTTCCTCGACGCGTTCAACTCATGGCAGCTCGTCAAGGAGCTCAAAGAGGCTCTCGGACTGCCTGCCGTCACATCCTTCAAGCATGTCAGCCCCACCTCTGCGGCTGTCGGCATCCCGCTTTCGGATAAGCTGAAAAAGGCGTGCTTCGTCGACGATATCGAGGGCCTTGACGATTCGCCCCTTGCGTGCGCCTATGCGCGTGCGCGCGGTACCGACCGTATGTGCTCCTTCGGCGACTGGGTCGCCCTGTCCGACGTCTGCGACGTCACCACCGCGCTGATGATAAAGCGTGAGGTCTCCGACGGCATCATCGCCCCCGGCTATGAGCCCGAGGCTCTGGAGATCCTCAAGAGCAAGAGGGGCGGCAACTACAACATCGTCAAGATAGATCCCGACTATGTACCGGCTCCCGTAGAGCACAAGCAGGTCTACGGTATCACCTTTGAGCAGGGCAGGAACAACTTTGAGATCAACCGTGAGCTGCTCGGCAATATCGTCACCGCGAACAAGGAGCTGCCCGACAGCGCCGCGCGCGACCTCATCATCTCGCTCATAACCCTTAAATATACCCAGTCTAACTCTGTCTGCTATGCGGTCGACGGTCAGGCTATCGGCGTAGGCGCCGGTCAGCAGAGCCGCATCCACTGCACCCGTCTCGCAGGCAGCAAGGCAGATACATGGTTCCTCAGACAGAGCGACAAGGTGCTGAACCTGCCGTTCCGCGAGGATATCCGCCGTCCCGACCGTGATAACGTCATCGACGGTTACATCAACCGCAACGAAGAGGACGTCACAGCAGACGGCATCTGGCAGAAGTACTTTACCGAGCAGCCCGAGCCCTTCACCGATGAAGAGCAGCGCGCGTATCTCGACACCGTCGACGGCGTGGCTCTCGGCTCCGACGCGTTCTTCCCGTTCTTCGACAACATCGAGCGCGCCTACAAGAGCGGCGTTAAGTATATCGCCGAGCCCGGCGGCTCCATCCGTGACGATGCTGTCATCGAGTGCGCCGACAGATACGGCATGACGATGGCGTTCACCGGCATGAGGCTGTTCCATCATTAATGCTAGATGTCATTGCGAAGCCCCTTTAGGGGCTGTGGCAATCCCACAAAGAGGAGAAGGGCATTTCCGACAAGGGGATTCCCACGTCGGGCGGACACGCGTGTCTGCACTCCTCGGAATGACAATGTTTAAAAGGAGAATAATATGAAGATTATTGTAGTCGGCGGCGGCGGACGCGAGCACGCCAT
>ONPE01000176.1 GCA_900319615.1 uncultured Eubacteriales bacterium | reverse complement strand
ATACACAATAACTTCAGGGGAGTGTGCGAGGATATAATGTCACATCTGACACCTCATCCGCCTCGCTCAGGCTCGGCACCTTCCCCTCGAGGGGAAGGCGGTAAATTATGAAAAAAGTATTATTCGTCTGCACAGGCAACACGTGCCGCAGCCCGATGGCTGAGGTGATTTTTAATTCTCTTGCGGAAGAAAAGGAGCTCGACTGGCGTGCCGAGAGCGCCGGTATCGCCGCCGTGAACGGTCGCCCCGCCTCGCTCAATGCGATCAATGCGGTCGCCGAGCTCGGGCTCGACCTCAGCGGTCATATGTCGCGCTTTTTGCCATCTGTCGACCTGAATGAGTTCTCGCTCTTCGTCGGCATGGGTGACGAGCACGCCTCTATCCTGCGCAACATCGGCATACCCTCGGGCATGGTGAGGGTGCTTCGCCGCACGCCGAACCCCGACGATACCTACGATCTGCGTACCGACATCGTAGACCCCTATGGCGGCGATCTTGCCGTCTACCGCAAATGCCGCGACGATATCAAGTCAGCCGTGCTCGCGCTGATCGCAACGCTGTGATCAGGCGCATGACCCCCGGCGATATCGGGGAGATCAAGGAGCTGCTCGATATCTGCTTCGGGCCGTCCGCATGGTCTGAGGCTTCGATATCATCCCAGCTCGATAAGGCGGATTCGACCTGCTGTACAGCTGTCGCCGACGGAAGGATCATCGGCTATCTCGCTTTTGAGTGTATATCGGGCGAGGGCAGTATAGTCGAGGTCGCCGTGCATCCCGATCACCGCCGCAAGGGTATCGCTCGCGAACTGATAAAGAACGCGGTCGAATGCTGTGAAGAGCTCGATGCCGTGTATCTCGAGGTAAGGGAGAGCAACATCCCTGCGATATCGCTGTACAAGAGCCTCGGCTTTTACGAGGTCGGCAAACGCCGCGATTATTACAGCGACCCAAAGGAAGACGCCGTTATCATGCGGCTCGATAGGTAAGTCAGCCGTTGATCTTGTGTGATGCGGTCGTTTACCGCGAAAGGAAAGTGTATATGAAAATACTCGCTATAGAAAGCAGCTGTGACGAGACCGCCGCGGCTGTCGTTGAGGACGGCAGGACAGTCCTGTCAAATATCATCGCCTCGCAGGTAGAGGAGCACAAGCTCTACGGCGGCGTGGTGCCCGAGATAGCCTCGCGCCGTCATGCCGAGGCGATAGTCGGCGTCACCGACCGACGCCTTCGCCGTGACCTACGCTCCGGGTCTGATCGGAGCGCTGCTGGTGGGCGTGAACTTCGCAAAGGGCTTGTCGCTCGCGACAGGCAAGCCGCTCGTGCCTACCCATCATCTTCGCTCGCATATTGCGGCGAATTATATTTCGCATAAAGAATTAAAACCGCCGTTTCTCTGCCTTGTGGTATCCGGCGGTCACAGTCATATAGTAGAGGTCAGAGATTACACCGATATGCGCGTGATAGGCAGGACGCGCGACGACGCCGCGGGCGAAGCCTTCGACAAAGCAGCGCGCGCTATGGGCATCCCTTATCCGGGCGGCGTTGAGCTCGACAAGATCGCCGAGACAGGCGACGACTCAGCCTTCCCGATGCCCCGTCCGAGGGTCGACGGCTCGCCGTATGATTTCTCGTTCTCAGGGCTCAAAACAGCCGTGATAAACCTTATCCACAACGCCTCGCAAAAGGGTGAGGAGCTCTCCGTACCCGACGTCTGCGCGTCTTACAGAAAAGCCGTGGTCGGCTGTCTGACAGATAACTTTTTGAGAGCTGCCGACGACCTCGGATACACCACGCTGGTGATCGCCGGGGGAGTCTCCGCTAACAGCCTGCTGCGCCGTGAGCTGACCCGGCTCTGCGGCGACAGATACAAGCTCTATATGCCGGAGAAAACCCTTTGCGGCGACAACGGCGCTATGGTCGGCTCGCAGGCGTACTACGAGTATCTCGCAGGTCATATAGCCTTGAGCGACCTCAACGCGGTGGCTACCTTGCCTATAAACGAAGACAAGTATTGATAATATGAAACGATTATTAATCATCCTTACGACAGCTATTCTTTTGCTGTCGCTCAGCTCGTGCAATATCATCAAAGAGGTCGTGAGGCGTACCGTAACTATCAGGGATCCCGATATCGTCGACACAAATCCGTATCGTAAGATAGAGCCAAAGGAGCTGACCTACAGCGAGGGCTACACTCCCGTCATATGCGATTATTCCTACAAGGCTCTGCCCCTCGAGGGCGAAAAGCAGCTTTACGATAAGCTCGACGAGGTCTGTCTCGACATATCGCCCGAGTACTCCGAGGAGGCTCAGCGCTACCCGATGCCCGAGATACGGCTTGAGGGCGTTTCTCTGACCGAGGCTCAGGTGCGTACAACTCTCAAAGCCCTGAACGACGACCGCCCCGACTTCTTCTGGTCGTGCGGCACCGTAGGATATTACAGCAACCCCGAGCTCACGATTGTTCAGCTGTACTCGGTCTATTCTCCCGACGAGGTGAGTGAGAGGCTCGCAGCTCTGCACGACGCTGCGGACGCCTTCTTCGCGACCGTCCCCGACGGACTCAGCGAATATGAGCGCGAGTGCATGGTGCACGATTATCTTCTGGATCGCATCGAGTATGATACCGAAATCAACCGCGACGATACCTCTAACAACCCTCTCGAGATCTTCACGGCTTACGGAGCGCTCGTAGATAAAAAGGCCGTGTGTGAGGGTTACGCCAGAGCCTTTCAGCTATTGATGAACGGTTTGGGTGTAGACTGTGTAGATATAACCGGCTATTCCTCCGACGAGCTCCATATGTGGAACGAGGTCAAGCTCGACGGCGAGTGGTACGCCACCGACGTCACCTGGGACGACCGCGAGGAGAGCTACGCTCATTGGTGCTTCTTCGATCTGACCACATCGCAGATGGCGGAGGATCACACCACCGCCCCGATGTTCTACGACCTTACCGACGACCAAATAAACGGTGAGTATGAGGATATCAACGCCGATATCATGAATCTGTTCGTCCCCGAGTGCACCGATACCTCGATGAACCGCTATGAGATCGAGTGCGCCAATCTCGACGACTACGAGGGCGCCGAGGTGAAGAACGCCCTGCTTCAGGCGGCGAGAGACTTCAAAGAGTACTTCGTGTTCTATATAGGCGAAGACCTCGACTATGATGAGGCGGTGTCGCTGCTGTTCCGCGACTATCCGCAGCACTTTTTCTCATATGTCGGCTCGGTGAACTGGTATCTCGAGGGCTACAGCATAGACTCGAGCAACGTCGGCTACATCTGCCTCGACCGCAACCGCGCCGTAGCGGTACAACTGAATTATTATTGATCGTCATCGCAGGGCATCAGTCCGCGGCGATCTCGACCTTATTACAGAGGTGTTTATATGATAGCGTTATCCGTAGATCTCGGCCACGCAAGAACCGGTCTCGCCGTATCCGACAAGGGCGGCTTGCTCGCCTCATCCCTGTGCGTGATAACCGAGTATAACGATGAAAAATTGATAGAGAAAATAGCAGAGAAGGCGAGCGAGACCCACGCCGAGATCTTGGTGGTCGGTCTGCCGAGGAACATGGACGGCTCCGAGGGCGAGAGCGCGCAGAGAGCCAGAGCAATAGCAGAGAAGCTCGGCGAGCTCACCGGGCTGCCGTATCATATGCAGGACGAGCGCGGCACCACGATCACCGCCCATGCGTATCTAAGCTCGGGCAGCGTGTACGGCAAAAAACGCAAGCAGAAGGTCGACGCCGTAGCGGCTTCGATCATTCTGCAGGATTATCTTGACAGCAGGAGGCAGTAAAATGGAATATCAGGATCTGTTGAAGGAGATCAACGCCCTCGCTAAGAAGAAGAGGGAAGAGGGGCTCACCGATGAGGAGCAGAGGCGCCAAAAGGAGCTCTACGCGATTTATCTCAAGGGTTTTCGCGAGCAGGTGCGTCAGCGCCTCGACAACGTCGACGTCGAGTATCCCGACGGCACTGTCAAATCCCTCAAAGAGGCGATGGAGGACGGAAAGGTCAAACCGTCAGATTTCGAACAGTAGAATAACACGAAAAAGATAACGCTCACGGTGAGTTCATCACTGTGAGCGTTTATGTGTTATTCAGCCTTCCCCTCGAGCAACCGCCGATTAATTCGGATTTCGTATTCGTCGTCATTCCGAGGGAGCATCGACACGTGTGTCGTGCGACCGTGGGAATCCCCCTGATAGGAGCAGAATTTTACTGTTCAAGCCATTAATGACAAGGGGATTGCCACAGCCCTGACACGCGTGTCGAGGGCTTCGCAATGACACTGTTATTGTTACGTAGCGTTAATCGGTATCCCCTCAAAGGGAAGCCTTTTTTGCCCCTCGAGTCATCGCCTCAGTAAGCGCGAGGAAGATAAACAGGTACGGGGTGACGATAGGGTTGTACAGGTTCACGACCGACTGGGCGAGATAGCAGATCACCGCGCTGATGAACACCAGCGTGATCGGCTCCTTTTTCGCCGTTTTGAGACCCGAGAATATCGCCGAGCCCATCATGCCGATATACGAGACCAGCCCGAGCGCTCCCTGAGTCACAAGGTAGTTGATGAATTCGTTGTGCGCGCAGTCGGTGGAGCCGTCGCCGAAGCGCTCCGAAAGCTCAGCAAAATGCGGCTCAAAGACGTAGTACAGCGTGTCGGGGCCGGAGCCGAAGAAGCGATGCAGAATATCGAACCTCACATGAAGCCGCGGTGTGTGCCCCAGTAGTCGTCGAAGCGCAGCAGCTTCTCAAATTCGCCGATGTCGCTCTCGAGGTCGATGAAGCTGTAGTAGATAAAGGCGCCTACGGCAGCGATAACAGCCGCCGCGAACAGCGCGATGAAGATACCCTGCATCAGCTTTGCCGGATAAGCCGGCTCGCCGTTTTTGCCGATAAAGCACATCAGCAGCCATCCGCCGCCGCATACCGCGATCAGGATGTATATCAGCGGACTGTTTATCAGGAACGACTGCATGAACTCGAAGCCTTTGTCCCTGAGATCGAACAGCGAGAATATCTGCAGCAGCTTGCCGGATGCGAACGCTATCGTCAGCGCGAGCAGGTATCTTTTGAGGTACCCGAAGCTGCGCGAGAAGAATATCAGCATCACCGGCAGGATGACCGCCAGACCGAGGATGTCGGACGT
Source organism: uncultured Eubacteriales bacterium (assembly GCA_900319615.1). Classification (GTDB taxonomy): domain Bacteria; phylum Bacillota; class Clostridia; order Oscillospirales; family Acutalibacteraceae; genus Ruminococcoides. The sequence continues at coordinate 1,884 of ONPE01000176.1, read as the reverse complement.
CGAGTCGGCGCAGATAAGCCCCGTGTAGGCGAAGACTATCGCCACGCCCGAGAGTATCCGCATAAAGCGCTTTTCGGATACCACGAACAGCCCGACCGCCACCGGCAGGAACACGCACATATAGGTCGCGATGATGTTTTTGTTGCCGATGGTGGAGCCGAAGTCGAGTATCGTCTCCTCATCGTAGCCCGCCATGATGTTCAGCGGGTCGATGTAGTAGAAGTTGAGCACCGTCAGCAGCGCCACTATGCACGACGCAATCAGGTAACCTGCGAAGACATAGTCCTTCCTGACGTAGTTCCGCGTTACGGCAAAGTACATCAGCATATAGAATATCAGCAGGAAGAGTCCGTTGTCCCTGCATCCGAAGGCGAAGAAGGCCTCATACGGATGCTGTGAGATGATCGTGGATATCGCCGCGAAGCCGACAAAGCACAGCATGAAGATATCCGTCACGTTCAGCGGCAGAAGGAAGGATTGTTTCTCTCCTATACGTCTCGCCTCGCTGATCTCGATGCCTCTGCATATCCCCACGGCTACAACGGTGACCGCCGTCAGTATCACGAACAGCCAGAACTTGTCCGTCCTCGCGTGGGCGTACTGGTCGGTGAGGAAGAGGGGGAAGAAGGTGAACATGATCGCTAAATAGTAGTTTATCAGCGAGTTCGCCGCCGTGTATTTTTTGTTCTGCGGCTTATCGCCGCCGTTGATTTGTTCGGTATTCATATACTCAGACCTTATTATATAGATGTAAAGCCCTTCGGGGCTGCGGCAATCTGAAAAATCGTTACCGTCCATTATCGTAACGCAAACGTCGCCGGTTGTCAAGAAGAGTGCATCTGTATTATCGAAAAACAGTACGTAGTATATGCGCGACCGCCTTGACAATTCCCGATAATCATGCTATTAATTATACAGAAGTTTATACAATTTATAATAAAGTCAGGAGGATCATCATGGGACTCAGATTTCGCAAGACTATTTCGCTGCTTCCGGGCGTGCGCCTCAATGTCAGCAAGAGCGGCATCGGCGTGAGCGCCGGCATACCGGGGCTCAGGGGCTCTATAAACACAAGCGGCCGCGTTACCGGTACCGCAAGCATCCCGGGTACGGGAGTATCCTACGTCAAGACCAAGAAGATCTTCGGCAACAAGAAGAAGGATGCTAAGGAAACCAAGACGACCAAGGCGAAGACCGAGACCAAGTCGAAAGCCAAGACAAAGGCTGAGAAAGCTGTCGAAGAAGAGGTCAAGACCAACTCCAAGGCTAAGACCGCCGCTAAGGCAGCCAAGCTGTGCATAGACGCCAGCACTCTCAAAACTATCCATAAGGTCGCCGACAGGCTGATCGACTGGAAGAAGGTATCTGAATCTCCCGTGGCTCCCGAGGGCTACGATCAGCGCAGATGGGCGTATTTCTATTCTCTCGCTCCCGATGTGCTCGCAGGCGATATCGACACCTACCTCAAGCTGATAAGCGAGGTCAATCCGCTTGACGATCTGCTCGACTACGGCGAGAATTTCGAGTTCGGCACCGACGACCCCAACCGCATGGAGGTCGAGTTTGTTATAAACGACGCCCTGCTCGAAGAATCCCGACAGACCATGAACGCGAGGGACTTCAACCTCCTTACGCAGGATTTCGTGTGCAGCATGGCTCTCAGGATAGCGAGGGATGTTTTCGCCCTGCTGCCGGTGGAGCACACCGTCGTGCACGTGGTGATGGGGGACAGCGATATCTTCTCCGCCGATTTCGACCGCTCAGGGATGTCCAAGGTGCAGTTCGAGTACATCGACGCGTCCAACACCGCGACCCAGTTCCGCCATTCGATGAAGTTCGACGAGAAGAAAGGCTTCTCTCCGATAAACAGATTATAATAGTATA
>ONPE01000106.1 GCA_900319615.1 uncultured Eubacteriales bacterium | reverse complement strand
TGACCTCCACGTTGCCGCCGTTCTTCACGTTGCCCTCGATGAAAATGCGAATAAGCTCGCTGATAACGGGTATCGCGACGATTATCATAACATACATTAATGCTGACACAGCTTCACTTCCTAACACAATGCGGTGTACCGTGAGATACACCGCAGTGATGGTAATATAATTGTCATTCCGAGGAGGGGCAACGCCCCGACGTGGGAATCCCACACCGATATATACCGGTTGATGTAACAGAAGAATTCTGCTCCTCTTTGTGGGATTGCCACAGCCCCTTTGGGGCTTCGCAATGACAGCGAAATTATGATTTCAATATCGCGGCACAGCGTGCGCAAAGGGTCGGGTGCTCGGTGTCGGAGCCGTCGGTGTCGGAGCCGACGGTGGTCGAATAGCTCCAGCAGCGGTCGCACTTCTCGCCCTCCGCCTTGCTGACCTCGACCTCAAGCTCGCCGGAGTTCTCCTGCAGCTTCACGTCGGAGACGATGAACACAGCCTTGAGCTCGGGGAGGACGCTCTGGATGAACGCGAACTCTTCGCCCGAAGCCTTAAGGGTGACACAGGTCTCGAGGGAGCTCTTGACGGTCTTGTCCTTGATGACGACCTCAAGCGACTTCTTGACGGTGTCGCGCAGCTCATGGATGCGATCCCACGAGGCGATGAAGTCGTCGGCTACGTCGAGAGCGACGGTCTTGGGCATATCGTTGTAGAGGACGTTATCCCGATCGTCGGCAGCCTTGTGCGGCATATAGCGCCAGATCTCGTCGGCTGTGTATGCCAGGATAGGAGTGAGCATACGCGTGAGCGCGTCGAGGATGAGGTACATAGCCGTCTGAGCGGCGCGGCGTTCCTTGGAATCCGCCTTCTCGGTATATAATCTGTCCTTGAGTACGTCCAGATAGAAGTTGGACATATCAACGACGCAGAACTTGTGGATAGAGTGATAGACCTGATGGAACTCGAAGTTATCGTAAGCGGCGGTGACCTTTTCGATCAGCTCGTTGAGCTTGACGACAGCCCACTTGTCGATGGGCATGAGCTCGCCTGCGTCGACCATATCCTTCTCGGGATCGAAGTCGAAGAGGTTGCCGAGGATATAGCGCGCGGTGTTGCGGATCTTGCGGTAAGCCTCGCTCATCTGCTTTAAGATCTCGCGGCTGATGCTGATATCGGACTGATAGTCGGATGACGCGACCCACAGACGGAGCACATCGGCGCCGTACTGCTTGATGACCTCCTGCGGAGAGATACCGTTGCCGGCGGACTTGCTCATCTTGCGGCGCTCCATATCGAGGATCATGCCGTGGGTGAGCACGGTGCGGTAGGGCGCTGTGCCCTCGGTGGCTACCGAGGTGAGCAGGGAGCTCTGGAACCATCCGCGGTACTGATCGTTGCCCTCGAGGTAGAGGTCGACGGGAGCACCGAGATACGGGCGGCGCTTGCAGACCGAGCGCCACGAGGAGCCGGAATCGAACCAGACGTCCATGATGTCCTTCTCCTTATCGAAGGCTGTGCCGCCGCACTTGGGGCAGGCTGTGCCCTCGGGGAGCAGCTCGGAGGCGTCCTTATCGAACCAGGCGTTGGAGCCTTCCTTGCCGAAGATATCGGCGACGTTGAGCATGGCTTCCCTGTTGATATAGGGCTCGCCGCAATCCTTGCAGTAGAAGATCGGGATCGGCACGCCCCACTTGCGCTGGCGGGAGATACACCAGTCCTTGCGGTCGCGGACCATCGCGGTGATGCGATCCTTGCCCCATGCGGGGATCCAGCGAACGGTGTTGATAGCGTCGACAGCCTGATCCTTGAAGTCATCCACGGAGCAGAACCACTGGTCGGTCGCGCGGAAGAGGATCGGGGTCTTGCATCGCCAGCAGTGAGGATACTGGTGGATGATCTTCGACAAAGCGAAGAGCGCGCCTGTCTCCTCGAGATACATGGCGATCTTTTTATTAGCCTCGTCTGTTGTCAGACCTGCAAAGCGGCCTGCCTCCTCGGTGAGGACGCCGTCGGCGTTGACGGGACAGACGGTGGGGATATCGTAGTTGCGGCAGACGTTATAGTCGTCTACGCCGTGACCGGGAGCGGTATGTACGCAGCCGGTACCGCTCTCGAGAGTTACGTGCTCGCCTACGATGAGCAGGGATTCACGGTCGAGGAACGGATGCTGAGTCTTCATGAACTCGAGCTCGGAGCCCTTGATGGTGCCTACGACCTCGTAGTCGCTCAGCCCCGCCTGCTCCATGGCGTTCTCATACAGCTCGGTCGCCATGACATAGTACTCTTCGCCGCACTTGATGACGGAGTACTCATAGCGCGGACCTACGCAGATGGCGAGGTTCGCGGGCAGCGTCCATGTGGTGGTAGTCCAGATGACGAAGAAGACCTTCTTCGGATCGATGCCCATAGCCTCGAACTTGCCCAGATCGTCGGTCACGCGGAACTTGACGTAGATGGAATGGCAGGGATCCTCGGAATACTCGATCTCCGCCTCGGCGAGAGCTGTCTTGCACTCGGGGCACCAGTAAACGGGCTTGAGACCCTTGTAGATGTAGCCCTTGTCTGCCATATCGGCAAAGACCTTGATCTGCTCAGCCTCGAACTCGGGTCTGAGGGTGATGTAGGGATCGTCCCACTCGCCGATGATGCCGAGGCGCTTGAACTGCTCGCGCTGGTCGTCGATGTAGCCGCGGACGAACTCTTCACACAGCTTGCGCAGCTCGGTGACGGAGATATCCGCAGAGCTGCCGATGCCTGCCTTGGCGCGCGCCTTGAGCTCGGTGGGCAGGCCGTGGGTGTCCCATCCGGGAACGAAGGGGGACTTGAAGCCCGCCATATTCTTGTATCGGACGATGAAGTCCTTCAGAATCTTGTTAAGGGCGTGACCGAGGTGGATATCGCCGTTGGCGTAGGGAGGGCCGTCGTGCAGCACGTACAGCGGCTTGCCCTCGTTCTTCTCGATCAGCTTGTCGTAGACCTTCTCGGATTCCCAGCGCTCGAGGGTCTTGGGCTCGGACTGAGGCAGACCTCCGCGCATGGGGAAATCGGTCTTCGGCAGATTCAGGGTAGCGTTATAATCCTGAGACATTTTCATACACTCCAAATTCAATATCGGTATCATACAGGAACCACTGACCAAAGAATCAGTGGTTCCCTGAACAATGCTAAATTATATCAGACGTCGTAGTTATCGCCGAACTGCAGCTTGTCGAACTTGTTGGGGTTCTCGCGCTTGAGCTCGGGGCGGATGGGCTCTGTGGGAGCCTCCTGTACGGGCTTCTCGGCGGGCTTTGCGATCTTTACGTCTTCCTCGATCTCCTCCTCGGGAGCGGCGATCATATCATCGACAGCCTCGAAGGGATATTTCTGATCCAGCTCCTCGCGAGTCCTTCTGACGTCGCCCTCGGTGGGCATCTCTTCAACAAGAGACAGATGCTTTTTATACAGGGCTATGATCTCGCCTCTCAGCTTAGCTGTGTCGGCGTGCAGAGCCTCAAATTTATCTTTCTCGCGCTCGGTAGCCATCTCAGCCTCGGTGAGGATGGCGCGGCTGCGCTTCTCGGCGGACTTGATGATGTAGTCAGCCTTGTTGCGAGCCTCCTTCATGGTGGTGTCGGCGAGCTTCTGAGAGGTGAGCAGGGCGTTGCGGACGGTCTCTTCGTCCTCGCGGTACTGCTCGATCTTGCCGGCGAGGATATCGAGCTTGCGCAGGCAGTCGTTCTTTTCAGCCAAGAGCTGCTCTACGGTAGCGGTGACCTCGTCGATGAATCCGTCTACGTCGGCGGCGTTGTAGCCGTCACGACCCGCGCGGCGGAAGCTGATGTCTCTTATCTCGTCAATGGTTAACATAGTATACACTCCTATCCTGATCTTATTCAGACTATTTGTAGTGCGTGACGGCTATCCTCAGCTTGCCCTTGCGCGATTCGCCGAGGGATCCGGTCAGCACAAATTTACCGTATCTTCTTATGGTCACTACGGCGCCCTCCCTTAAACGGGCAGCCGTATCGTTTACCGTGACATGATCGACCGCAACCATGTCCGTATGTATGAGCACCGCAGCCTTATCCCGTGAGAGGTTAGCCGCTCTCGCGACAAAGGCGTCGAGCCGCAGGGAGCTCAGGGTGAAGGTGAGCTCCTCGGTATCGTCGGGCACGGGGAGGTCGGATGTATCCGCGTAACCGATCTTCACCCCTACCCTGCTGACCGTATCGGCGTTAGAGAGGATGAAGGGGGCGATATCGTCGCGGACGAAGACCACCGTGCGCCCCGGGGAGGTGAGGATATCCCCTACGGTATCCCTGCGAATGCCGAGCGCCGTAAGAGCGCCCAGAAAATCGCGGTGGCGCAGGTCATACTCCGGCTTGTAGGTGAACTCCAGCGCCGTTACGGGGAAGCTGTCGTCATCTGCGCCGGCTCCGAGCATCAGCCTTACAGCGCCGTCGTAGCCGCCGTAAAAGCGGATATCGGCACGCTTTGGAAGATGGCTCATGAGATACATGCTCTCGTGCTCGTTCAGAAAGCCCAAAAAGCGGGGGATGTTCCGCCGCTCGCTGAGCTCTATCGCGTCATACGCCTTCGACAAAAGGAGCCTGTCGTCGGCGTCGTTCTTAGCGTTAGTCAATTAAAAGTACACGCCGCTGTGCTCGAGCTCGTCGAGGAGATCGTCGCCGGTGAGGTCGACGTTGTTGGGTATGATGATGAAGGTGGATGTGGCTACCTTCTTTATCTTACCGCGGTTCGCGTACGCTACGCCGGACAAAAAGTCGATGATGCGGCGCGACATATCCTTGTTCGTGTTCTCGAGGTTCAGCACGACGGTGTGGGTCTTGATGAGCTCGTCGGCGATGTTGCGCGTCTCTTCACCGAAGCGCTCGGGCTTGAAGAGAGCTACCGAGAGCTTTGTGGTGGCGCTGATGTTCACGACCTTGTTGCTGCGGCGCGAGGATGAATCGCGCGAAGAGCCGTAATCCTCGAAGTCGTCGTATCTGGATGATGACGACTCGTATCTCGAGGATGACGATGAAGATGAAGAACGGCGCGAGGGGGTCTCTTCCTCCTCCTCGTCCTCCTTGAAATTATCATACTCGCCGTACTCGTACTCGTCGTCGGGAGCGTCCCACATACGCTTGAATCTGTCTACAAATCCTGCCATTTTGGTTTCCTCCGTTTCATATACCGTTTGCTTAGCTGTTTTTTAGTGATGATCGGTATTATATCACAAATTCAGAGTTGGTTTCTGTTTATCAAAGGTTATAGTTGCGCGCGCCGAACAGAGCCGAACCGACCCTGACCATGGTAGCGCCGCAGCGTATAGCCTCTTCATAATCGTCGGACATACCCATAGATAGAATATCCATAGATATATTATCTATATTTTTACCTCTGATGTCAAGAAAGATATTAAGCATTTTATCGAAATATTTGCGATTTTCTTGTGCATTTTCACAAATCGGGGGTATAGCCATCAGTCCGCGCACCTTTACACGGGGGATATCCGCGATCTGATACAGCAGATCGTCGAGAGCCTCGACCGGCACGCCGGATTTATTCTCTTCTCCCCCGATGTTGACCTCGAGGAGGACGTCGGAGGTTATCCCCTGCTTCTCTGAGCAGCGCGATATCTCGTTTGCGAGCTTTACAGAGCTGACGCTCTGGATGAGGTCGACCTTGCCCACGATCTGGCGCACCTTGTTGGTTTGCAGATGACCGATGAACTGCAGCGAGGCGTGCTCAAGATCGTACTGATCGTACTTCGAGAGCAGCTCCTG
>ONPE01000150.1 GCA_900319615.1 uncultured Eubacteriales bacterium | reverse complement strand
GGCGGACACGCGTGTCTGCACTCCTCGGAATGACAATGTTTAAAAGGAGAATAATATGAAGATTATTGTAGTCGGCGGCGGCGGACGCGAGCACGCCATAATCAAAAAGCTGAAAGAGAATCCCGAAATAGAAAAAATATTCGCCCTGCCCGGCAACGGCGGCATAGCCGCAGACGCCGAGTGTGTTCCGATCGGAGCCACCGATATCGACGGCATCGTGAAGTTCGCGTATGAGAACGGTATCGACTATGCCGTTGTCGCGCCCGATGATCCGCTGGTTCTCGGCTGCGTAGACGCTTTGGAGGCTCAGGGCATACCCTGCTTCGGCCCGCGCAGCGAAGCCGCGATCATCGAGGGCAGCAAGGTCTTTTCCAAGAACCTGATGAAGAAGTACGGCATCCCCACCGCGGCATACGAGGTCTTTGACGACGCTGATAGGGCGCTTGAGTACATCAAGACAGCACCCATCCCCACCGTCATCAAGGCTGACGGTCTCGCTCTCGGTAAGGGCGTCATCATTGCGATGACCCGTGAAGAAGCGGAAGAAGCCGTCATCTCGATAATGAAAGACAAAAAATTCGGCAAGAGCGGCAACAGCATCGTCATCGAGGAGTTCCTCGAGGGCCCCGAGGTCAGCGTGCTGAGCTTTACAGACGGCAAGACCGTCGTACCGATGATCTCGTCGATGGATCACAAGCGCGCCGGCGACAACGATACCGGTCTCAACACCGGCGGCATGGGTACCGTCGCCCCTAATCCGTATTACACCGATAAGGTCGCGGCTGAGTGCATGGAGAAGATATTCATCCCCACGATCAACGCGATGAACGCCGAGGGACGCACCTTCAAGGGCTGCCTGTACTTCGGCTTGATGATAACAAAGGACGGGCCGAAGGTAATCGAGTACAACTGTCGCTTCGGCGATCCCGAAACTCAGGTCGTCCTGCCGCTGCTCAAGTCCGATCTGTTCACGATCATGAAGGCGACCACAGACGGCACCCTCGCCGATACTCCGGTCGAATTCTATGATAAATCCGCCGCTTGCGTGATAATGGCGTCCGAGGGCTATCCCGTAGCTTACGAAAAGGGCTATGAGATCACCATCCCCTCCGATATCGCCGACAAGGTTTTTGTAGCCGGCGCCATAGAAAAGGACGGCAGGCTCCTGACCTCCGGCGGCAGAGTTTTGGGCGTTACGGCGATAGCCGATACACTTGAAGAGGCTGTAGCCGACTCCTACGCTATGGTTGGGCAGATCAGCTTCGGCAACGCGTTCTACCGTCACGATATCGGCAAGAGAGCATTAATGGCAAAGGTTGAGGATTAACATGGTATACAGAGTATTTGTAGAAAAGAAGGAAGGACTGCAGAACGAGGCAAAAGGTCTGCTGTCCGAGATAAACGAGCTGCTGTCGATAAGCTCGCTTACCGATCTGCGCGTCATCAACCGCTATGACGCGGAGGATATCTCAGAGGAGCTGTTCGACTATGCTGTAAAGGCGGTCTTCTCAGAGCCGCAATTAGATACAACGACGCCTGAGCTCGAGATAGATAAAGATGCACGCATCTTTGCGGTCGAATACCTCCCCGGTCAGTTCGACCAGCGAGCGGATTCCGCCGCCCAGTGTATCCAGATCATCTCGCAGGGCGACCGTCCCCTTATCCGCTCGGCTAAGGTCTACGTCCTGTACGGCGACCTCTCCGACAGCGAGATCGCCGAGATAAAGAAGTATGTTATCAACCCCGTGGAGGCTCGCGAGGCTTCTTTAGAGAAGCCCGAGACCCTCGCGGTTCAATATGAGATCCCTACCACGGTCAGGACTCTCGACGGCTTCAACGAGCTCGACAGAGAGGGTCTCGAGAGCTTTGTCGCAGACTACGGTCTCGCTATGGACGCGGATGATATCGCCTTTTGTCAGGCGTATTTCCGCAGCGAGCACCGCGACCCGACCATAACCGAGATCCGCATGATCGACACCTACTGGTCCGATCACTGCCGCCACACCACCTTCCTGACCACCATCGACAGCGTGAAGTTTGAGGACGAGCTCCTGCAAAAGGCATACGACGACTATATAAATGTCAGGAAAGGTCTCGGCCGCACCAAGCCGATCTGCCTGATGGATCTCGCGACCATCGCCGTCCGTCAGCTGAAGAAGGACGGCAAGCTCGATAAGCTCGACGAGAGCGAAGAGATCAACGCCTGCACCGTCAAGATCGACGTAGAGGTCGACGGCGTCAAGGAGCCGTGGCTTCTCCTGTTCAAAAACGAGACCCACAACCATCCCACCGAGATAGAGCCCTTCGGCGGCGCTGCTACCTGTATCGGCGGCGCTATCCGCGATCCGCTCTCCGGCCGCTCATATGTCTACGGCGCTATGCGCGTGACCGGCGCGGCCGATCCGACCGTCCCTGTCTCGCAGACCATAGAGGGCAAGCTGCCCCAGCGCAAGCTCGTCACCACAGCCGCCGCAGGCTACAGCTCCTACGGCAACCAGATCGGTCTTGCCACCGGCATCGTCGACGAGCTCTATCATCCCGGCTATGCCGCTAAGCGTATGGAGATCGGCGCGGTGATCGCCGCCGCTCCGGCTGAGAACGTCCGCCGTGAGGTGCCTGCGCCCGGCGACGTCGTCATCCTTTTGGGCGGAGCCACCGGCCGCGACGGTATAGGCGGCGCTACAGGCTCCTCCAAGGCGCACAACACCCATTCTGTCGAGACCTGCGGAGCCGAGGTGCAAAAGGGCAACGCTCCCGAGGAGCGCAAGCTCCAGCGCCTGTTCCGCAAGAAAGAAGCCACCCGCATGATCAAGCGCTGCAACGACTTCGGCGCAGGCGGTGTTTCCGTCGCTATCGGCGAGCTCGCCGACGGCCTTGATATCGACCTCAACGCCGTACCCAAGAAGTACGAGGGTCTCGACGGCACCGAGCTCGCTATCTCCGAGTCGCAGGAGCGCATGGCTGTCGTTGTGGAGCCCGAGAACGTCGACGCTTTCCTTGCTCTCGCAAAGGAAGAGAATCTCAACGCCTGCCCCGTAGCGGTAGTCAAGGCTGAGCCTCGTCTCACCATGACATGGAACGGCGCAAAGATCGTGGATATCAGCCGCGAGTTCCTCAACTCCAACGGCGCCGAGAAGCACATCGACATCACTCCGGCGGCGCCCGAAAGCTATGATAAAACCATCGACGGCGGCTTTGCCGATAATATGAAGAAGCTCGCTGCCGACCTCAATATCTGCTCCAAGCGCGGCTTATCCGAGCGCTTCGACTCCACCATCGGCGCAGGCACCGTGCTCATGCCCTTCGGCGGCAAGTATCAGCTCACCCCGATACAGGCTATGGTGCAGAAGGTCAGCGTCGAGAAGAAGCACACCGACACCGTTTCTCTGATGTCATGGGGCTACAACCCCATGATAACCGAGAAGAGCCCCTACCACGGCGCTTATCTCGCGGTAGTGGAGTCCGTCAGCAAGTTGATCGCCTCAGGTGCTTCCTTTGAGGATGTTTATCTGACGTTCCAGGAGTATTTTGAAAAGCCCGGTACCGACGGCAAGCGCTGGGGCAAGCCCTTGGCGGCGCTGCTCGGCGCGTTCGAGGCTCAGCTCGACCTCGGCGTAGGCTCCATCGGCGGTAAGGACAGCATGAGCGGCAGCTTCGAAAAGCTCGACGTCCCCCCGACTCTGGTATCCTTCGCCGTCACCACCGACAAGGTGGATAATATCATCTCTCCCGAGTTCAAGCAGGCAGGGCACAAGGTATATCTGATAACGCCCGAATATAACGGCAGCGGTCTCCCCGACGCCGAAAGCCTGATAAAGACATACGGCAGGGTCACCGGGCTTATGCGCTCCGGCAAGATTGCAGCGGCATATACCCCTGCCTTCGGCGGTATTGCAGAGGCGGTGATGAAGTCTGCGTTCGGCAACGGTCTGGGCTTCAACTTCTCCGCTGATATCCCCGTACGAGGATATCGACGGCGTCTTCCTCGGCACAGTCACCGACGACGGTATGTTCACCTACGGTGAAGAGAGCACAGCCGTGAGCGATATATTAAAGGTATACGAGGACAGGCTCGAGGGAGTCTACGCTTGTAACATTCCCGATCCTAAGGCTCCGGTCGAAACCTTCTCTTACGTGGAGAAAGAAAGAAAAACCGGCTCGCCGGCGATCAAGATCGCCAAGCCAAAGGTGCTTATCCCGGCTTTCCCCGGCACCAACTGCGAGTATGACTCCGCCAAGGCTATGGCTGACGCGGGAGCGGACGCTCAGATCATCGTCATAAACAACCTCAGCGCCTCCGGTATCCGCGAGAGCGTAGAGAAGTTCGCCGACGCTCTCAAAACCGCCCAGATGGTCTTTATCCCCGGCGGCTTCTCCGGCGGCGACGAGCCCGACGGCTCCGCAAAGTTCATCACAGCCTTCTTCCGCAACGCTGCGGTCAAAGAGGGCGTGACCGATCTGCTCGATAACCGCGACGGTCTGATGTGCGGTATCTGCAACGGCTTCCAGGCTTTGATAAAGCTCGGTCTTGTGCCCTACGGCAGGATCATCGACACCGACGAGAGCTGCCCGACCCTGACCTTCAACACTATCTCTCGCCACCAGAGCCGCATCGTGCATACGCGCGTGTGCTCCGACAAGAGCCCGTGGCTCAGCCTGACCAACGTCGGCGACGTATACACCGTGCCGATATCTCACGGCGAGGGCAGATTCCTGTGCTCTGAGGAGCTCATCCGCGAGCTCGCCGCGAATGGCCAGATCGCGACCCAGTATGTCGATCTTAACGGCAACGCCACGACCGACGTACACTTCAACCCCAACAACTCCGCCTATGCGATCGAGGGCATCACCTCGCCCGACGGCAGAGTCTTCGGCAAGATGGGTCACAGCGAGCG
>ONPE01000078.1:685-7270 GCA_900319615.1 uncultured Eubacteriales bacterium | reverse complement strand
ACCCTTTAATTTTGACATCTCCCGTTTCCGTATAGTAGAGGGATACTTTTTCGGGCTACCCGAATTTTTCCGCTCTCCCGTGTCCGCATAGTCTTCTCACAGCGCCGGGATGTCTTTTATAATTATTTTATAACACGAGGTTTAAATCGAGCTGTCCCGGCAAATGCGGCGATCAATATTGTCCATCTCATTCACCATCATTCGCATCGGGCTTTTGCGGTTTCTTTCGATATCTTCTCATCCGAGCATGATATTTTCGCTGTTCTTTTTGCTTTGCTTTTTCGGCTGAACAACTTTTATATCATATCGGGCTTATATTTACTAACGGAATACCGTTCTTTGAGTGCTTTTTCGAATTCCGACATGTTCTCCTTGAGATGAATCGGAATTTGACGTTTTATTTTCGGTACTGTATAGGCGCAACACCTATGACAGTGAAGATTCAGAGTAAAAACTGATCAAATCCCGTTACTTCCATGATTTCCTTCACGCTGTCGGTCGTCCCGACCAAATTGAACTGATTCTTGTCATCCAAGGATTTATACATGATAAGAAGCACTCTCAACCCGGCAGACGAAATATAAGACATCTTTTCTATATTAAGCTCTATAGCTTTGACTCCGTCTGCCTTTTGGTATTGCTCCAACAGCTGAGGAGCGGTGATGGTATCCACCCGACCTTGGATAGAAGCGGTGAACTTACCGTCCTTGAACTCTGACTCAACACGGAAAGGCATATCCTGAGCAGTTTTCTGTTCGCTGTTTTCCTTTACGGTCAGCTCCCAGAAGCACATCTCCCGGTACACATCCCGAACCCTTGCGTCGTCCGGTCCGGTCGGAGGAAGAACGCCGAAATGATCGGGAAGATGATCGCCCAAACCGATCTCTTTGATTTCAAAACCCATTTTTTCAATGAAGGTCTTGATCTCTTCATCTGTTCCTTTAAAGATGATGTTATCATTGAACTTAACGTCAGCCACAGTTCCGGCAGCCTTTTTCGTAACGGCATTGTATAGTGCGATCATACCCGGATCATTGTCCAGAACAGCGGAAGCGATCTCATGATCGTGAGTATAGTAAGCGCGATCCACGATGATCCAGCTGCCGCCGTGCTGCTGAAGGATATGGCGTATGTTGGAGAAAACCTCTTCGAGCTCGTGCTGTGTAAAGTACATCAGAAGCCCCTCTGTGGTGATCAAAAGCTCTTTCTTCTCCTCTTTCAGGGGAGCTGCCATGGAGTCATAGTTCGTAGCGTCAACCGCATCGTAATGGATGTTTTCATCACCGCCGTGTATCTTGGCTGCAGCGGGGGAGACGTCGTCTATAACAGCAGGGAGGTCGAAGCCGTAGTATACCCTTCCCTGACGCGACATCTTAATGCCGCGCGCGGTATATCCGCAGGGGAGGTCTACGACAGTCCTGTCAGGGAAAGACCGGATCAGGCGGTTCACGACCTGAAAGCGGGATTCGGTCAGGACTGTGTAGACGGGGAACAGACGCCTTACCTTTTCCGCCAGCTCCGGAGGAACTCCCTTGCTTTCCTTTTGATCGGCGATAGTCCCGAATCCCAGAGCTTCGAGAAGCTGTGCGGAGTCTTCATCGCCTGCGGCGGCATCCAACTGTATGCAGGATTTCGCAGTATTGAATACCGGATTTACGATCTCTCTTAATTCTTGTATGTTGTCCATAGTTATACTTCCTTTCTAATATGTTTAGATTTATCAACGTAATGATAACAGAAATCAGGAGGATTGTCTATATATTGCCTTATCCGATAGGTTTACCGATACCGTCGGCAGCGGGGAGCTCGACCAGCCATCTTTGTATCATTGTCACGTCGACGATCGTGACCTCGCCGTCTCTGTCGACGTCGGCGACGTTTTCATCGAATTCGAACGGGAGCGGAATACTCGCCAGCATTCGCCGTACCCCCTGCAGAGGACAGCGCCGCATCCTCAGAGGATACCGCTCTCATCCCTTTGCCGAAGCCTGCACCGGTGGAGGCGACCCCGCCCTTTTCAGGCGCAGTATCGGTAGTGACCGCGCCGTCTTTGAACATCACGATCACCTGACCCGGAGCGTAAGTCCCGTCCTCGGGGTCAACAGCGGTATGTTCCGCTTCTGCCGCAAAAGGTACTGCAGAGAACGCGCCGCAAATGATGATAAGAGCAAGCAACAGACCCATGAGTTGTTAGAACACTTTCATAATATGACCTTCCTTATCATTTTTTATTATTGTATCATCTTAAGCTTAAGGAAACAACATAAAAAAGCAATTTATGCACATGAAAACAAAAAGCCCCGGTTCATACCGATATTCTCTCAATTCTCTTTTAGGTACCGTGAAGTTCCGGAGCAACCATCCGGACTGCATTACAAGTTGTTGTATATAGTGAATGTGATCGCTGAAGGAATAAAAAAGCTCGTTAAGAAAAGTTGACAGCATACAAGGATGATTTATCGTTTAGCAGGATCGCGAACGTGCCGAAGTGTAATCCCGATCCATGATAAAGCAGCGCTGATCCTGTTACAAAAAAGGAATTGAAATACCGCCCCGGATGTGGTACACTGGATGTATCAATTTCCCGAGGCGATTTTATGCGAAAGACCAAATTACTGTCCATGATATTATCTTTACTTATGCTTTTGATCTCCGTATGCGTGCCCATCGGCGCCGCAGAGACGGAAGAAGCGCAGACCGGCAAGCTCAACGGCTATTTGCTGGGCTATATGAGCTGGGGCATCGAGCGTATGGGGCTCGATGTTTTGCAGGAAAAACTCGAGAACAGCGGCAGAGCTCTGCCCGAGGTCAGGGTCGCGGTGCTTGATACCGGACTCAAAAAATCCAACCGCTATCTGCAGGGGCGTTATCTCGACGAAGGCTATAACTTTATCGACAACAATACGGATTATGACGACGACCAGTATCACGGTACCGAGGTCAGCGGCGTTATCGCCGACGGCACCTCCTCCAACGTCAAGATCCTGCCCATCAAGGTCATGGATTCAAACGGCGACGGAAAGATGTCGGATACCGCCAAGGGTATCTACTACGCGCTCGACCACGGCGCGGACGTCATCAACCTGAGCCTGAGCGGCGACGATAAAAACCACACCTATCACTCGCTGGATGACGCAATTGCCGAGGCTGTCTCCCGTAATGTAGTAGTGGTAGTTGCGGCCGGCAATCAGGACGGAGACGCGTCGCTTCGCTATCCTGCTAATAAGGATAACGTTATCACCATCACCTCAATAAACAAGCGAAACAACCTCGGTCTTTTAGCCAACTACGGCTCCGTGATCGACTTTGCCTTGCCGGGTATGAACATACTTGCGCCTCACAGGGGCACCATGCTGCTCGATTCCGGCACATCGCTCGCGGCTCCTCATGCCGCCGCAGCTGCAGCTTTGCTTAAAACATGGGACAAGAGCCTGAACCAGGCGGAGATCTACGAGATATTCAAGCAGTATTCGGTCGACCTCGGCGATAAGGGATTTGATGATACATTCGGCTGGGGTATGATAGACCTCTCCGGCTTTGATATCAACTCTGCCTACGTTCGTCCGACCGAGCAGCCCACCGAAGCACCTACACAAGCACCTACCGAAGCTCCCACCGAAGCACCCACACAGGCACCTACACAAGCTCCCACCGAAGCGCCTACGCAGGCGCCCGAACCCCTATACATCCTCGGTGACGCTGACGGCGACGGCGACGTAAGCTCGATCGACGTTACCTTGATGCAAAGGAAGCTGGCGGAGATGTCCGTCTACGGCGCTTTTGACGAGCTTGCCGCCGACGCAGATCGCGACGGAGAGCTCACGGCGCTCGATGTGACGCTGATCCGGCGCTATCTTGTCGGAGTCGATACGGGTTTCGCCATCGGCGAACCGGTCTTTGCTCAGTGACCGAAGAGCTCGGGCAGCAACTTCGGCGCCGCGGCGGTCGAGAATGCTGCAAGCCGACAGTCCGATGACCGTGCCCGTTGACAGTGACCGTTCTGATAGTGTATAGTTTATTCTATTAAACCGGTTTTTATCCGACGACTCCGATTCCGTATCCTGCCGAGATCATCTTCCTCCCAGTGACAGGTAAAGGGAAGTTGAATCCAATATCGTTATATAGTAGTATATCGACAGCACCGGCGGGCAAGTATATCACCGGCATCGTGTCGGGACAGAAAGGAAGATCGACCCGAACATGGAAAAAACGATACAAGATAAGTTTCAACTGACCGCGGAGGATATCGACCGTTACGTCGAGCAGACGGGCGAGATGCTTACCGGTGAAAAGCTCGACGCCAAGGACGCGCTGCGTCTGCAGTTTATCCTTGAGGAGACGATACTCAAATTTCGCGATGCTCTGTCCGAGGATGCGGAGGCATCGCTGCGCTTTTCACGCTTCTTCGGCACCTTCCGCATATCGCTCAAGGTCAAGGGCGAGAGCTTCGACCCCTTCAAGGAGGATGATCCCTCCGAGACGTCCGTCATGGGCTCGCTGCTGACTAATTCCGGCTCGCTGAACCGCTCTTGGAAGTATCGCGGCGGCGCGAACCTCGTTACCTTCACTGCGACAAAAAAACGCCGCATGAGCCATCTCGTCACCATCCTGCTCGGTATCACGATAGGCGCGCTTGCCGGATTGCTGATCACCGCCGTCGCGCCCGACACAGCCCCGGTGATAGCAGAGCGGTTCATCACACCGCTGACGAACGCGTTCACGGGTCTGCTGTGCGTTATGGCTACGGTGATGTGCTTCGGCGCCATCGTCCTCGGCATCGTGCGGCTCGGCGATATATCCACGTTCAGTAATATCGGCAGGCGGATGATCCGCAGCTTTTTGCTCGTGGCGTTCTGTCTCACCCTGTTCAACACGGCGTGGATGATACCGGGGATGACCTTCGGTAATACGTCTCGTATAGCGATAGACTTCTTCGACTTTTTTGATATCCTGATCGACTTCGTGCCGAACAATATCCTCTCTCCGATACTGGAATTCAACTCGGTGCATATCATCATCATCGGCGTGATGTTCGGTATCACCATGCTTAAGATGGGACAAAAGGCGGACAAGCTGACCGAGATCTTCGACGAGGTCAACATCGTCGCCATCCTCTCGAACTCCTACCTCAACCAGTTTATCTCGATATATGTCGGTATGATGGTCAGCGGACTGATCATGTCCGGTCAGCTGGCTGTGATCGCTCGCTTCTGGAAGCTGCTGCTGATCGTCGTTATAGGTGAAGCGGTGATCCTCATCGCGTACACGCTGGTTGTCTGCGTCCGGCTTAAGGTGAGCGTGCGTACATATATCCATAAGCTGCTGCCCTCGTTTATGATCTCGCTCTCGAGCGCGAACGTCGGCGCGGCGTTCACCACCACCATCGACACGATGATCGGCCCGCTCGGGGTAGATGCGAACTTTGCACCGATGGCGTATAACCTCGGCGGCATATTGTTCCGACCCGGATACTGCATCGTGTTTACGGCGTGCAGCCTGTTCACGGCTGATCTGTACGGCATCGAGGTCACATGGGCATGGCTGCTTGCGGCGTTTTTGCTGTCGTTCATCCTCTCGGTGGCTACGCCTCCGGTGCTGGGCGGCACAACCGTGTGCTTCTCCATCCTCTTCTCGCAGCTCGGCATCAGGGCAGAGGCGCTATCCGTGATAATCTCCGTGAACGCCGTCCTCGAGTTCCTCACCGTAGCCGTCAACAACTACTGTCTCCAGAGTCAGGTCGTCCTGCTTGGCTACAGATTCGGCAAGCTTGACTGCGAACGGCTCAGAGCGTGAGTCTATGCTCCAACCGAATATCTTATGTATATGCTCTCAGGGGTCTCGCCTTGGGAGCTTTCTTTTTGCGGAACGGGTGGGCTGATTGTAGAAGTCTTTGAAATAAAAAATTTTGAAAAAAATTGAAATATGACAGTTTTTTGTAAGGGTTTTGTTATAGTCGGTGTGCTATAGTATAGACACAGTCAAGGGGAAAACAAAAAACGATCCCGAAAAAATACAAACAACGACTGACAAGGAGGAAAAGAAAATGACTAACAACAGAACCAACAACAGGAACGATAACAGAAACAACAGATACAACTACAGAGCTACCGAGAGAGCAAGAGCCGTCACACGCGCCAAAGCCAAGAAGCAGCATATAGTCCTCGCTACGATCGCAATCGCGCTGGTCGCGATAACCGCATCGGGCTTCCTCGTATTCGCAGCGGTCAACTCAAACACCCACCTCTTCGGCGCTGCTCCGAACGCCGTGACCACACAGCTCGAGACAGTAAAGAAAGAAAACAATCCGGCTGCAGCACCCGCTGCAAGCACCCAGAATACACAGGCTGCCTTTCAGCAAACTGCTGCAAAGCAGCAGGCAAATCAGACACAGGCTGCCGTTCAGCAAAACGCTCAGTCTCAGCCTCAGCAGAATACTCAGACTCAGCAGACCGCTCCGACCCAGGCTCAGCAGCAGCCCAAGGACAGGATCGACAATATCAACGGCGAGCGCGTTTACATCGACACCAAGCGTCAGGCTCCCGCGAACAGCGGCACCCCTGCACACTACTACGCAAACGGCAAGAC
>ONPE01000078.1:0-664 GCA_900319615.1 uncultured Eubacteriales bacterium | reverse complement strand
AGCTCTCAACGTGACCATCGGATGATAAACAGCTGATAACATGATCAATATTTTCATAAAAGCCTCAAAAAACGGCAGTCGGGATGATCCGGCTGCCGTTTTGATATCTATTGTAATTACGACCGGTTATAAGAAGAATGGGATCCCCTCGTCGGGCGAAAACAAGGTTGAGATTGGACGCGCGCGTCTTTTTCTCGCAATGACAATTTGCAGAGCCCTCCCGGGAATGACAACGGTTTTATACAGTCAGATGGCAGTCGGGATGATCCGGCTGCCGTTTTTCTATATGTTATCAAAATCGTTGAACATGAAATCTGCCCAGTAGTACTGGCTCATGTACTCGTTGGCGTAAGCGTTCACAGCGCCGGCGTCAAGCTCCGCGAAGCGGTAGTAGTCGCAGTCGAGCGCGTCTACGTTCACCGAGATGCTGTTATAGCTCTTGTTGACGGCGCTTTCGGCGCCGACCTTCCGCAGGCTGCGCATCATAGCCGAGAAGAGTATCTGCATATAGCTTTGCTGCTTGTTGTCGTAAGGCTCGTCCTCGAAGAGCGCCGCGGCGATCTCCTTGGTGGTGCATGAGCTGCCGTGACGGTGGACGAGATAGGCGAAGATCTCTTTGCTTTTGCTGCGCTCGAAGTGCACCGGCTTGCCGTCGGGGGTGAAT
>ONPE01000072.1 GCA_900319615.1 uncultured Eubacteriales bacterium | reverse complement strand
CCCCACAGGCAACAACACCCTGACCGTCAACGGTAAGGACGGCTTCACCGCATCCGTCTACAAGATCGCCGACTTCAACACCACCACCGGCGCATTCTCAAACGCTAAGAGCGCCGATGTTCTGAACGCTCTCAAGGCCGGCGACAATGCCGCTCTGCTGAACGCTGCAAACGATATTAAAGATGATGATCTCGGCTCTGCTGCTGATTCCTTCGCTTTCACAAGCACAACCACATCTCACGACTTCAGCCTCGGCGCAGGCGTTTACTATGTAAAGTGGACTGTAGTTCCCAGCAACGTTACAAAGGCTCAGAACAGCGTAGTAGCTCTGCCTTACTTCCAGAACAGATGGGTTCAGACCGCAACCGTAGCAGACACCAAGATCTCCACCGGCGAGATCAGCCGTGACAAGGTATTCACCAACAACCAGAACGCTGAATCTATCAACGCTAATATCGGCGACAGCATCCCCTTCACCCTCACAGGTTCCGTTCCCGGCTCCGCTGATTCTCCTGCTTTCGAGCTCAAGTTCACCGATGAGATGGACAAGGGTCTGAAGCTCGACAGCAGCGTCAACATCGTTGTTAAGGGCGGCGCTGCCACCCTGACCGTCGGCGAGGATTACACTCTGGCTACTCCCGATGCAAGACACTTCACCGTTACCTTCAACGCTGACCAGCTCCTCGCTCTCTACGGCGCAGGCGTCAGCCAGATCACCATCACCTACAACGCGAAGCTGACCGACGAGAACGTCGTTATCGGCGGCAACGGCAACCCCAACACCCTGACCTACACCTATAAGCAGAGCGCTTCCAGCGATTATGCTCCCACCACCCCGATCACTAAGATCGTCAAGACCTATGACTTCCAGGTAAAGAAGGTCGACGCTAACGACGCTAACACCGTTCTCGAGAACGCTACCTTCAAGCTCTACAGGAACACCGTTGCAGATGCTAATCTGGCTCTACAGGAACACCGTTGCAGATGCTAATCTGATCGATACAAAGACAACCGGCACTACCGGCATCATCACCTTCTCCGGTCTTGCAGACGGCACCTACAAGGTAGTCGAGACTGCTGCTCCCGCAAACTACGCACTCAACAGCAAGGTGTTCACCGTTACTATCGCTGCTGACGGCACAGTTTCCGGCGCAGAGGTTTCCGGCAAAATTCTGACCGTTCCGGATCCCAAGGTTGTTCTGCCCAACACCGGCGGCACAGGCACACTGCTCTTCACCATCGGCGGTATCGCTCTGATCGCAGGCGCTGCAGTCCTCTTCGTTATCTACAGAAAGAAGTCTTCAAGCAAGTAATTTGCTGAACAATTGATAAATTGATCATACGGGGGGTACGCATGTCGTACCCCCTTATAACCTTTAAATGCTAAAACTGTATAAATCCGTCATTGTTAAGGTTGAGATTCCCGCGTCGGAGCTTTGCTCCTCCTCGGAAAGTCAATCAATATGCGTCCTGCGGCAATCTCAACCGATTTATAATATGGTTTATATAGTTTTAACATTTAAAGATAACAGGAATATGCTATGAAGAAAAAACTTCCGCTCATCGCCATCATCCTGATCTTTCTGATCGGCGTCGGCGTGCTGAGCTATCCTCTTGTCTCCTCGGTGGTAAACAACATCGCCACGCGTCAGGAGGCTAACGAAACGCAAAAAACCATAAAGATCATGCCCGAAGCCGAGAAGACCGAGCTCTATGCTCAGGCGAGGGCGTACAACAACTCGCTGACCGATAACGTCATCCTCACCGACCCTTTCGATGAAGAGGCGTACCGCAAGATCGGCGCAGACTACGCCAACGCCTTCGACGTCAACGGCAGGGGCTTGATCGGCTATGTCGATATCCCCAAGCTCGACGTCTACCTGCCCGTATACCACGGTACCTCCGAGGACGTCCTCTCCAAGTACGCCGGCCATCTCGAGATGACATCCATCCCCATCGGCGGCGAATCCACCCACGCGGTCATCTCGGCACACTCCGCCTTCCCCGGCGAGACCTTCTTCGATTATCTGACCGATATGAAGGAGGGGGACGAGTTCTACATCCACGTTCTCGACAAGACCCTCAAGTATGTGGTCGATCAGGTCAACGTCGTCCTGCCTCAGGAGACTAATTTGCTGAAGATCACCAAGGGCGAGGATCATGTCACCCTCGTCACCTGCACACCCTACAGCATCAACACCCACCGTCTGCTCGTCCGCGGCACCCGTGTAGAGTACGACGACGCCGAGTATATCGACATCGTACCGCCCGTCGTCCGTCCGCAGGACAACAACCTCTATCTGCTCGGCTACAAGATACCGTTCTGGGCGGTAGGTATCGCTATCGGCGTGGTGGTCATCGCGGCGATACTGATCCCGCTTGTGCTGGTACGCCGCTCGCGCCGCAGGAGGGATGAATCATGAAGAAGCTCCTCCTGATCCTCGCGATAGTCCTGCTTCTCGCAGGCGTAGGTTTGCTGCTGTTCCCGACCGTATCGAACTTCGCAGGTACAAAGATTTCGCAGGCGCAGACCGATAAATATGAAGAGCGCTTAAAGCACGTCGTACCCGGCATGACACGCGACGACGCCGTAAAGCAGGGCATTATAAATGAAAAAGGCGAGTATATCAAAGGCACAAACAGCGGACAAAGCAGCGGCGGCAACAGTGATGACAACGGCGGCGAGGTCGTAGAATACTACGAATACGAAGTATATGATTCCCCCGTGCTGTTTGAGCTCGATCTAGACCGCCTGTATTCCGACTGCCTCAAATATAACGCCGATATAAGGGAGAATCAAAGCTCCCTGCTCATAGATGAAGACGCATATCAGGAGCCTGTCATCGACCTGAGCAAATACGGGATATACGACGACGTCTTCGGCTATGTCAGCATCCCGTCCATAGATATGCGCCTGCCCATCTACCTCGGCGCAAACGGCGAGAACATGAGCTACGGCGCGGCGCATATGACCTATACCACCCTGCCGATGGGGGAGAAGCGCTCCAACTGCGTGCTTGCCGGTCACACCGATTACATTGGGCGCATCTTTTTCGATAATCTCCGCAGATTATCCCCCGGCGATGAAGTATACATCCGCAACTTCTGGGATAATTTCAGCTATCGAGTGATCGACACCGCGGTGTACGCCCCCGACCAGTCACAGGCGATTTATATAAGCGACGACCGCGACCTGCTGACGATGTTCACCTGCATACCCGACGGCAACGGTGATTTCAACCGATTCTTCGTCATCTGCGAGCGTGTAGCCGATCAGGCGTCCGATCCTTCCCCCGGCAGTGAAAAGCCGTGATATATCGTTAAAAAATCCGTAATCAAACCACAGAAATAACCGCCGTTTTTTCAAAATGAAAACGGCGGTTTTCCTTTTTGTAAACATTAACAAACACGTTTCGTAATTGTAATTATTTTTCATCTTTTTTTCTGAATTATTTTATTGACAATGATATTTTTTGAGTTTATAATGTCTAATGTAGTGTGGGAAAGTGGAAAAACAAACACCGTACCTGACACTTACCGCCGTGAAAAAACACGGCAAATTGAGCGTATCTTACGGATATGCCTCCCCCGACAGAGGGCATCTGTCCCCGTATATTTTACAGTGGGAGTAAAGTATGTCAGGTATGAAGTGTAATCCCGCAAATTTTTGAAAGGAGCTTGGTCATGAACAAGCGAATCTTATCTATCTTGCTTTGTTTACTGCTGGTTGCTTCGTTACTGGTATTGGCCGTACCGGTCGGCGCTGCGCCCTCTGAGCGCATCGAGCTGAAAGTAGTCACAGAAACAACAAGCGCAAAAGCTGGCGATACTATCGCCTATCAGATCGTCATGGGTCCTGTTGAAGCGATTGGCTCCATCCAGATGACTCTTGACGTACCTGCAGGCCTCACCCTTGCTGAGGGTGGAATAGTCGATGGCGCTAAGGAAGCCATGGGCTTTGACGCTCTTGATTTCACACAGAATTCTCTGATGATCAACGGCTATGCGTCTGCCGCTGACTACAAGAGCGAAAACGACACCGTGCTTGCAACCTTCAAGTTCACCGTTGACGCTGAAGCAACCGGCGTTCTCACAGTTGGTCTGACCAACATCGAGCTCGGTTCCTGCGAGACTTTTGAAGTCTACGATACCGACTCTTATGTCGTTATTTCCGACAACGTTACAGTTGAGGGCGGCACTGTCGATCCTACAACAGCACCGACAGAGGCTCCCACAGATGCTCCTTCTACACACACTCACACCCTGGTCTTCGTTGAGGAAGTTCCCGCAACCGAAGAGGCTGACGGTGTGAAGGCTCACTATGTATGCGAAGGTCCCGAGGGCTGCGGCAAGATCTTTGCCGACGGTACAGGTAATGTTGAGCTTACCGAGGCAGATCTCGTTATCCCGAAGATCGTTCCCGTAGTTGATCCTACTGAGGCTCCCGTAGACGAGCCCACAGAGGCTCCCGTAGTTGAGCCGACAGAGGCTCCTGCTCCTGTAGTTGATCCCACAACTGCTCCTGTAGTTGATCCGACAGTTGCTCCGACAACTGCGCCTACAACAGCTCCTACAGTGGCTCCTACAGTGGCTCCTACAGTACAGCCCACCTCTAAGACTTCTACTAAGGATACTGCTACAAAGGATACCGCTACCGCGGATTCCAAGTCTACTTCTTCGCCCAAGACCGGCGACAGCACCAACATGTATCTCTGGATGCTGATTATGCTCGCTTCTATGGTCGGCGCAGGCGCAGTTCTCTTTACTGCAAAGCGCAAGGGCATCTTCACAAAGTAATTGATATTCTTTGAAGCCTGAACTAAGGGCGGCGACGGATTTCCGCCGTCGCCCTGATGTTTTCGGTATTCAGTTATTTCTTCCTTAATTCAAATGGCTGAATACTGCAAACATTTCCGTCCGGCGTTTTGCCGGGCGGTTACATTTTTGTCTGAAAAAATGTTGCAAATGATCCTATAGTACTGCTTTTCGAAAGGAAATGAGAAAATGAGCTATTCACCTAAACACGGCGGAAATAATCAGGCCAACCGCTCTGCGTCTGCAGATTATGCGGCTAATGAAAAAACGACGGAGACAAAATCAAAGAGCGTCAAAAGGCTCATCGCCGTGATACTGCTGATCGTTTTTCTGGCAGGTATCGTCGTCGCGGCGATATTCCTCCTCAAGCCCGTCGTCACCCCGAAGGTCGCCGAAACGACCGCGGCAACTACCGCTGCAGCGACCGCTCAGACAGAGGCGGCAGGCGGTACGCAGGCTGCTACGGTTGCAGCCACTACCGGCTCCCACACCTCATCCAACCCGGTCCTGCAATACTCCGGCGGCGAGATACCCACATCGGGCGCTCGCCACGACGTTACCGTTGAAACTGACGGCGGCGCCGACGCGATGGAGGTCATAGGCAAATGGCGCCTGGATAAGGGCACGGTATATTCCTTCGACGGCTACGGCAGAGGCGTCATGCTCACCCCCGTCGAGAATTACACCTTCGCTTACAGCGCACGCAACGGTCACCTTATCATCGACTTTGACGTCGACGACGGCATGGATACCGAGTACACCTATATCATCAGCGTGGATAACCTCGGCAAGGATATCATGACCTTCAAGCGTGACGATAAAGAATACAAATTTACGAAGGAAACGCAGGAATGAGGCACGCTGTCGATAACCCTCCCGCAAAGAAAAAGACCGGCAAGATCATCGTCATCGTCGTGCTCGTTGTGTTCGTCGTCGGCTTTTGCTTCGGCGCGTTCATGATGCTCAAGACGATGCTCACCGCCAAGAAGGAGCAGGAGACCTTTGATTCTCTGCAGGAGATGGTCGAGGACACCGCCGACGAGGTCGATGAAGAGACCGGAGCTCTGCGCTGTTACGACGCTCTTTATGAGAAGAACAAGGATTTCTTCGGCTGGCTTAAGATAGACGATACAAAGATCGACTACCCCGTCATGTATTCGCCCGAGGAGCCCGAGCGCTATCTCCACAGCGATTTTTACGGCAACTATTCCGAGAGCGGTATGCTGTTCATAGACGGCGAGTGCCCGTATGACAGCAACTACTACCTGATCTACGGACACCATATGCGGAACGGTTCGATGTTCGGCGAGCTGCCCGAGTACCGCAGCTTTGATTATTATGAGAAGCACAAGACCGTGTACTTCGACACACGCTTCGAGCGCAGGGACTATGAGGTGTTCGCTGCATTTTACGCCGAGGTATACGATATCCGCGATGAAGAAGGCAAATTCTGCTACTACAATTATAAGAATCTCAGCAGCAAGGCGGCTTTTGACGAGTATATCGCGAACGTCAAGGCTCTCTCGGTCTACGATACCGGCATAACACCGCAGTTCGGCGACGATATAATAGCCCTCTCCACCTGCAACTATCACACAGAGGACGGCAGATTCGTGGTAGTTGCCCGGATGAATAAAAAGGATCTGAAATCTCCCACGGAAGAGATGCCGACCTCCGACGCGACGGCAAAATCCGAATAAAAAAGTTGAATCAAATCAGGTTTATCTTGTCTTTGCAATATGCAAAATTTTATAATAAATAACCAGAAAATGTTCGTCAGCAGCGCCAAAGACACAAAATGTTTACAATTTCATTTAAAAAAACATGAGATTTATTGCATTTTGTTATTGCACTTTACTTAAGAATTTGTTACAATACTGTTAGAGTATTGTTGCGGTGGGACTCTGAATATTTTTACCGCACTGTATTTTTCACTCAAATTTATAATTTTTTAGGAGGAATTCTTATGAGAAAAATCCTGAGCTTCGCGCTCGCAATCGTGATGGTATTGTCCGTAGCCGCAGTTGCTTTTTCTGCTGCCGATAATACCGCTACCGTTTCCCTGTACGGAATCGACGGTAAGCTTTCCGAAACAAAGACTTACAGAGTAGGCGAGACCTTCGAGGTCACCGTTTACCTCAACACCAGCAAGATCAGCACCATCGCTTCTTTCAAGGCTGAGCAGAGCTACGACTCTTCTATCCTGACCTTAGCTGACGCTTACAGCGCAAGCAGCGGCATGATCTCCGATCTCAATGCTATGTTCCCCGTAACCAAGGATCAGACAGTTGCCAACGGCAAGCTCGACGGCAGGATCTCCTATAACGCTTCTACTCCCAACATGGATCCCGACGGCTTCAAGTTCGACAGCGACAACGCTGTTCTTATCCGTTCCCACTACACCGTAAAGGCTGCCGGCAACGTTTCCATCAACAACTCGATCACAACTCTGGCTCAGGCTGACTATAACATGACCAGGATCGTTGATCAGGGCACAGTCAAGAACAACAACTTCACCATGAGATACACTCTGTCCGAGCCCGCTCCCATCGAGGGCAACGCTGTCAGCGGTACCATCACCAGCTACCTCAGCGACACAGATACCGTAACAGTTGAGCTCCTCAAGGGTGAAGTCGTTGCTTACAGCACCACAGTCACCGGCAACACAGCTGCTTATTCTACACGTAGCCCGCGACTATACTATCACAGTCAGCGGCGGCGCTGTTCAGGACGCTAAGATCTGCCCCATCGGCGATGTAACCATGGACGGTAAGCTCACCACTATGGACGTTACCCGTACTAACGCTCACGTAAAGGGCACAGCTGCTCTCGAGGGTTACGCACTGCTTCTCGGCGACACAGCAGGCGGCGAAGGCATCACCACCATCGACGTTACCCGCATCAATTCTCACGTTCAGGGGAAGAACCCGCTCTGGTGATCCGATAACTCTACATAATAAAGGATAGTAATATAGCAGCGGCACAGCCTTATGACTGTGCCGCTTTATCATAGCTGTTATTCAAATGTTTCAAAATCATACGCGTCAGCTTTTTTGTCCTCGGTATCTGTGACGGCTTCCTCCGGTGATTCATCCGTGTCGGCAGCGTCCTCCTTAGGGGCTTCTTCGTCCGTTTCCGGATCCTCGTTTCGCAGGAC
>ONPE01000208.1 GCA_900319615.1 uncultured Eubacteriales bacterium | reverse complement strand
GTATAAACGCTGCATTGAACATCTCATTCTTATCATAAGTGAGTGCGGTCACTGCGTTGACATACGGTTCCGACCGTTCCCTTTTATACGCTGAATTGAATATCTTGATATCGTCATAAGTGAGGTAAAGTGTTTTTGATTCACAAACTTGGTATTGCCCAATGTGGTGATTTATCTAAATTATCAAACATCAAACGTAATAGTATGGTATATAACGGCACACGTGCCGTTGATTCGTGAAATTTGTATAAAAATTTTCGGTTTGCATATATATTTTACTTTACTTTTATATTTTCGTGTGTTAAAATATTAAAGTGAGAAAACGAAAATTGAAATAATCATAGTCATTTCTTTTGTTTACAAGGAGATCTGTTATGGCTGCGAAACCTAATTCGGAGTTTAAAAAGGACTTATACAGGGCTATCCTGACGCTTGAGACCGAGGAGGAGTGCGAGGCTTTCTTCAAGGATCTTTGCACCATCCCCGAGCTCAAGGCGCTTTCACAGCGCTTTGCCGTCGCCGTCATGCTCAACAAGAACATGGTCTACAACAAGATCGTAGAGGCTACGGGTGCGTCCACCGCCACCATCAGCCGCGTCAAGCGCTCGCTGGATTATGAGAACGCCGGCGGCTACAGCCTCGTATTCGAGCGCATGGAAAATAAAGAATGAGCGGCTACCGCGATTTTTCGCGCTTCTACGACAATCTGACCTTTAATGTGGATTACAAAAAACGCGCTGATCACATTCAGAGCGTTTTATCTTTATACGGTCATGATCCCGGTCTCACCCTCGACCTCGCCTGCGGTACCGGCTCGCTTACTTTGGAGCTTGCGGGCAGGGGAGTGGATATCTTCGGCATCGACGGCTCCTATGATATGCTATCGGTCGCTATGGAGAAGGCGTCGGATATGGGGCGGAACGTCCTCTTCCTCTGTCAGCGGATGGAGAACCTCGACCTGTACGGAACCATCGACACCTGCATCTGTACGCTCGACAGCCTCAATCACATCACCGATAAGGATAAGCTGCAGCGGGTCTTCGACCGCGTCGCGCTGTTCATGAATCCCGACGGTTACTTCATCTTCGACGTCAACACCGTCTACAAGCACCGCCATATTCTCGCGGACAATACCTTTGTCTACGACACCGACAAGGTATATTGTGTATGGCAAAATTCCTTGAAAGAAAATTACATCGTTAATATCGAGCTCGATCTCTTTGAGCGCGAGGGTAATGTATATTACCGCCAAAGCGAGCATTTTAAAGAGAGAGCGTATGATATAGACGAGCTCAGAGAAATGCTGGGCAAAGCCGGCTTCGAGACTCTCGCCGTGTACGACGATCTGACCACCGAGCCGCTGAATGAAAAAAGCGACCGCGCGTTGTTCGTGGCGAGGATAATCGAGGCGAAGAACAGGGAATATGAAGGCTCCTAAGCTTTTAGAGCTGAAATAATACGTCAATATAAATTACTGTGTCATTACGAGGTGGGCAATACAGATTGTCATTGTGAGGGTTTTAGCCTGCAGCGATCTCAACCTTATTATCGCCCAATGAGGGATTTTCTCAGCGGTTTAATACCGGTTAATGTTAGCAGAAAATGCGGTTGCTCATAATGACAGGATTTGGAGAATAACATGGATAAGATCATCAGATGCATCACGACCGACGGAGCCGTTATGGTCTCCGCGATAGATTCTACCGACATCGCCTATACCGCGAGCGTCATTCACAAAACGAGCCCTGTGGCGTCCGCCGCTCTGGGCAGGCTGCTCTCCGCGGCTTCGATGATGGGCGCTCAGCTCAAATCCGACAGGGCGACCCTCAACATCCGCTTTGAGGGCGACGGTGAGCTCGGAGCGTTTATGGCTGTAGCCGATTCTCACGGCAATGTCAAGGGTTTTGTCACCAATCCCGACTGCGAGACCACCCATTATCCCAACGGTAAGCTCAATGTGGCTGCCGCTGTCGGAGCCGGTATAGTCAGCGTGATGAAGGACTTCGGCGAGGGCGAGCCGTATATCGGCAAGATCCCGATCGTATCGGGTGAGATAGCCGAGGATATCACCAACTACTACGCGACCTCCGAGCAGATACCCACGGTCTGCGCCTTAGGCGTGCTGATCGACAAGGCGAGCGCTCAGGTGCTTTTATCCGGCGGTCTGCTGATACAGCTCCTGCCGGGCGCTGACGACAGCACCATCGACAGGATCGAGGCGAATGTCTCCAAGCTCGACTCCGTCACCACCATGCTCGCCAAGGGCATGAGCGCTTTGGATATGTGCAAGGCTGCTCTCGACGGCTTTGAGGTCGAGGTGCTCGACGAGTTCGAGGTCAAGTATGTATGCGGCTGTTCTAAGGAGAAGATCCGCTCTTTGATCGAGGCTATGCCCAAGGAAGAAATCGAAGAGATGATAGAGCAGAACCACGGGGCAGAGGCGGACTGCCGCTTCTGCAACAAGCATTTCAGCTTTTCGGAGGATGAGCTGAAAACTATCCTGAATAAAAAATAAAGAAAAAATTTCAAAAAACCCTTGACATTTCGTTTCGGATATTGTATTATATACGAGTCGCAAATGAAGAGGCGAACGGTTGGGGAGCATAGCTCAGCTGGGAGAGCACCTGCCTTACAAGCAGGGGGTCACAGGTTCGAGCCCTGTTGTTCCCACCATACACGGCCCGGTAGTTCAGTTGGTTAGAACGCTAGCCTGTCACGCTAGAGGTCGACGGTTCGAGCCCGTTCCGGGTCGCCACTTTTGCCTCTGTAGCTCAGTTGGTAGAGCAGGGGACTGAAAATCCCCGTGTCGATGGTTCGATTCCGTCCGGAGGCACCAATATTTGCGGATGTAGCTC
>ONPE01000151.1 GCA_900319615.1 uncultured Eubacteriales bacterium | reverse complement strand
CCGGGTTCGAGCCCGTTGGCTTCCAGCATCTCGTTGACCGAGATAACACCCTCATCGGTTACGGACAGAGCGGTGAAAGCTGCAGTCGCGCACAGAGCTAAAAGTGTAACTGCTAATAAAACGCTGATGATTTTTTTCATAAAAATCCTCCTTAAAGATATTTTATGGTGCAGTTTAATCATATCACATACGTTTGCAATATTCAATATCATTTTTTCTTTTCGGCACGATTTTTTTAGGCGTCAGGCGGTTTTTTTGCAGCGTCTGCGTGTAATTCTTACAAAAAAGAGGCTCCTGCTTTATGAAATAAGACGAATTCTTCGTCAAAGAGTCTAAATCAAAGATGGATTTTTTTGCATATTCCACTATATCAGAAAGAGATCACAAGGCTGTGATTTGTAAAACCGAGGAAAAAGATGAGCAAAAAGTCTGATGTTAACCGGATACTGTCGTTGAAAAGGGTCGGGGAATAAATCTCAACGCTGTGATCTATGAACCCGAGGCAAAAGATGAACATAACAGTATGGTGTAAAAGGCGCACGCGCCAAAATCCCCCTGCAAAATACAGGGGGGATGGATGAGTGTTATTCTGTTACTTCGCCGGAGCCGCCGTCTGAGCCGCCCGAACCGCCATCAGAACCGCCGGAATTGCCGCCGTCGGAACCGCCGGAATTACCGCCGTCGGAACCGCCTGAGCTTCCGCCGTCGGAACCGCTCGAACCACCGTCTGAGCCGCCGTCCGAACCGCCTGAGCTGCCGCCGTCTGAGCCGCCCGAACCGCTGTCGGAGCCGCCGGAGCTACCGCCGCTGTTGCTGTCGCTTTCGTTGTAGGTGCTGCCGGAGACCGGAGTCGAGCCCGAGGACGGAGCGGATGTATAATAGGTGGATGAGGGGAGCTCGTCGGAGTCGATCTCGGCGCCGTCCTTATAGTAGTAACGGGTTGTGTGTACCGTGTAGCCGTTGCTGAAATAATCGGGCGCTGTGGTGGATATCTCCACATCGTCGAAATTCGGATTCTCCAGACCGTAGATGGTGCAGTTGAGCTCGGTGCCGTCCATCCAGCACTTCATAAAGAGCTGATACTTGAAGGGATTGCTGACCTTGAGGTCGATGTTGCCGTAGTCGATGGTAGCGTCGCGGCCTGCATCAACATAAGTCGACTTGTAATAGTGGCAGGCGCGCTCGACGACGTTCATGCCGCAGAGTATGGCAGCGTTGTAGATGGTGGTGGAGGACTGGCATATACCGCCGCCCACGCCGGTCTCGCTGCGTCCCTGCACGATGACGCCTGCAGGGAGGTAGCCGTTCTCTGTGAGATTGGAGTTACCGGTGCAGTCGTTGAACGACCATGTCTCGCCGGGGTTTATGATGGAGCCGTTGCACGCCGCGAGGGATATGCGCATATTCTCGTTACCATTGGAATTGTTGGTGGAGTAGGTCGAGAAGTGGGACAGCTCGGTGATGTTATCCTTGAGATAATCCGAGGTTATCTTGGGCTCGACCTCCTTGGTGGCGGCGTTCACCGTACCGGTGACGTTGCCGTTGTGGATGAAGGTGTTAAGCGCGGAGAGAGCCTCTTCTTTATTTATGGTAACGCCCTTTTGCTCCTTGGAGATGGTAAACATATCGGATGCATCGGGGTCGAAGGCGGTCACGGCAGCGTCCTTAGCCTCGGAAGAGACCTCGCCGGAGATCTTGTCGATGATGCCGCTGCAGGTCTCGTCGGAAACAGTCATCTTGATCTCGTAGTTCTGATCCGAGGTCTTGATGCCCTTCTCTTCGGAATACTTCTTTGCTTCCGAAAGCACAGCGTCGGTGTTGAAGCTGTATTTGAAATCAGCCTTGGTGAGGTTGTACGCCTTGTCGCCTGCGTTGACGGTGATCTTGATCTGATCCGCCATGCTCTGCTCTACGGGAGCCAAAAGCGCCTTTGCCTCGTCCATGGTCAGACCCTTTAAAGACTGACCGTTGACGGAGACGTTATCGGAGAAGGTGCTGTCGGGACCTGTGCCTGAGCCGGAGTTCAGGTACATCACCAGACCGCCGACGCCTGCGAGAAGCACTATGCCGGCAATTATGAGGGCAACTACAAGCCCCGTTTTGCTCTTGCGGCGGGGTTTGCGGCTGTCGTAATCGTCATAATCATCGTCGTCGTAGTCATATTGCTGATACTGCGGCTGCTGATACTGAGCCTGCTGATTAGTATAGCGATAGGTCGCAGCGTCGACATAGCCGTCTTCGATATCCGGCTGAACAGAGGCGGTCTGCCTGCGGGGAGTCGTGCCGGTCTTTGCGGACGCAGCTGATGAAGCGGAGCCGTTCTTGCGGTTTCTCGCTTCATTGAGTATCTCGTCTAATTCCATGGTGTTTGACCGATAATTATTGCTCATACACACACATCCTGCATCTTAGATTTCTGTATAATAACGGGCGGAGATAACAGCCTGTTTCTGCCGAAAACAGCTCTTATACTCTACTAACCCAGTTTAATCATATTATATAATAACTTAGAAGAATTTGATTAATAATCCGTTAAAGAATTATGAAAGAAAAATTACGACGATATTTCTACCTACCGCCTCGGTTGTTTTATTTATTTTTGATAAATACATCTAATTACTCGGTTTTAGATATTGCCTTGAATATAGAAATGGTATATAATTAAAAATGCAAAAATCTGTTTTTAAGGTGATATAATGAACGTACTGATACTCACAGCCTCTACAGGCGGAGGTCACAACCGCGCGGCAAGCGCGCTCAAGCAGTTTATAGGCGAATATGATCCGCAGACAAAGGTGGACGTTATCGACGCTATCGAAGAGTGCTCAGCTACTTTGAACGCCATGGTTGTCAAGGGCTACAAGGCGCTGGTGACCCTCACCCCGGGTCTGTTCGGAGCCATGTATAAAAGCTCGGATAAAAAATCTGCCCTGTCGGATACCGTCAACCTTGTCTATCAGCAGTGTGCGAAGAAAATCGAGCCGATCATCGACGAATACGCTCCCGACGTGATAATCAGCTGTCATCCGTTCGCAGGCGGCATACTGGGCTATATGAAGGAGCAGCAGGGCTGCACGATACCGCTTATCAGCATCGTCACCGACTTCCTCCCCCACCGCACCTATATCTCGGGCGGCATCGACGCGTACATCACCGCTTCCGCAAAGGCTAAGGAGATCTTAGTGGATGAGTATGAGATAGCTCCCGACAAGGTCTTCGATTACGGTCACCCGGTGTTCGACAAGTTCTATGAGAACCACGGCAGGAGCCGTGAAGAGGTGCTCGACGAGCTGGGCTTCAGCCGCGACAAGCGCACGGTGCTCGTGATGGCGGGCAGCTTCGGTGTATCCGATATCCTCGAGATATACGAGAATCTTCTCGAGATCGAGCAGGACTACCAGATCATAGTCATCACCGGCAAGAACAAGGAGCTGTACGACGCCTTTGAAGAGCTGATCAGCAGTCAGGACGATATAGTGACCAGAGATGAGCCGGAGTTCATCAAGAGCCTCAGCGAGGATAACATCATCCGCATCATCTACAACACGAGCGAGGACGCCATAGACAATCTGACCACCACATACCATCAAAGGACCGGCAAAATGAAGCCGACGAGACTCTTCTACTTCATCAACAACGTCGACGACTATATGCACGCCGCCGACCTGATCATCACCAAGCCGGGCGGTCTGACCACATCCGAGAGCATCGCCTGCGCCCTGCCGATGGTGGTGTTCAAGGCGTATCCGGGTCAGGAGGAACAGAACGCCGCTCTGCTGGTGGAAAACGACATCGGAGTCATCCTGGAGAACAGCGCAGACACCGCCAAAACGGTCGGCGATCTGATCGCGGACAGCAATAGGCTGACTAAGATGCGCGAGAGCTGCCGCAAGTATGTGCGCAAGAACTCCTGCAAAAACATCTATGAGCTCGCCAAGAAGCTCGCGGAAACAAAATAATCACTCACAAGGGATTGCTCGGGCAGTCCCTTCAGTCTGTAGAAAAACCAATTGTCATTACGAGGAGGGCACTATAAATTACCTTATTATTGCCCGACGTGGTAATCCCCCTGTCGGAAATACCGTTTGATG
>ONPE01000107.1 GCA_900319615.1 uncultured Eubacteriales bacterium | reverse complement strand
ATGCGCCTTGTGCCGTTTTTGCCGGTGAGCTCCACTATCGCCTCCCACGCGTGGAGGGTGGAGGCTGAGTCGGCTGAGGTGACGCCGTTGCATGTGTTGCCGCCTATGGTGCCGATGTTGCGTATCTGAGGCGAGCCGACCTGATCGACCGCCTCACCGAGCACGTTGATGTACCTTTGGATGATCGGGTCGCGGGTTATATGAGAGAAGCTGGTGAGCGAGCCTATGCGGATGTTCTCGTCTTCGTCGATGGAGACGCCGCGCAGCTCGTCGAGCATATAGATGGAGATCAGCTCCTTGCCGGCACGACGACCCTCGCGTATCTGCACGAGCACATCGGAGCCGCCTGCTATGATCTGCGCCTCGGGGTGCTGCAGGCGAAGCTCCACAGCGTGCTGTACGCTATCGGCTTCATACAGAGCTTTGATATCATACATCCTGTTCTTCCTCCTTCCACGGGTCTTTTATCAATCCGGCTTTGCTGAACTCGGCGAACAGCACCTGCGGATTTATCGGGTTGCGGTTTATCGCGACTCCGGTAGCGTTGAGGATCGCGTTGCGGATAGCCGGAGCTCCGGAGCACGCCGGTGGCTCGCCGAGAGCCTTGGTGCCGAAGGGCGAGGTGGGCTCCGGATTCTCTATGAAATACGCCTCGAGCCTCGGATGATCCATAAAGGTCGAGAGCTTGTAATCGAGCAGGTTGTTGTTCAGCGGTCTGCCGGTCTTTTCATCAAAGATCAGCTGCTCGCTAAGGCCGTAGCCGATAGCCATCGACATACCGCCGTGCACCTGTGCCTCGGCGAGCGCCGGGTTTATCAGGTTGCCGCAGTCGTGGACGTTGACCATCCTGACGAGATTGACCTTGCACATCTGTATATCGACCTCGATCTCTGCGAAGGTGCAGCCGAAGGAATAGGCGTTGTTGCGGATGGTGTAGGTGGACTCGGCTGTGATGTGCTCGCTGTGGACGGGGTTGTACTGGGCGGTCATGGCGAGCTCAGAGAGGCTCATGAGCACCTCGCCGTCGCCCTTCCTGATGATATTGCCGTCCTCGATATCCATGTTGGATACCGCCTGACGGGTGACCTCGCAGGCGTAGCTGAGTATCTTCTCCTTGAGCAGACCTGCCGTCTGCTTTATCGAGAAGCCCGCGACGTAGGTCTGACGGGAGGCATAGGCGCCGAGCCCGACAGGGGTGATATCGGTATCCTGACACGAGATGACGCGGACGTCCCTGTAGCTTTTGAGCCCTATCGCCTGCGCCGCCATCTGGGCGTAGGCTGTATCGGCACCCTGCCCTATCTCGGTCTCGCCGCACTGCATGGTGACGGTGCCGTCGAGGTTGAGGAGCATACGGTTTGACGAGGTCTCGAGGGATATCGGATAAACGGCGGTGTTGTACCAGAAGGTCGCGACGCCGATGCCGCGGCGGATGTTGCCGGTATCTTTCGCAAACTCCCTGACCTTGCGCTCGTAGTCGATGATCTGTGCGCCCTTGGCCATACACTCGCGGTAGGTGTCGTAGTAATTGACGTTGCCTGAGAAATCATCCTTGTAGCCCTGCGGCATGATGTTCAGCCGCCTGAACTCGACGGGATCCATGTTGAGGACACGGGCACACTCGTCGATATTGGACTCGTCCGCAAAGGACGCCTGCGGCATACCGTAGCCGCGCATGGCTCCTGCCGAGGGCTTGTTGGTGTACACGGTGTAGCTGTCAGCCTCCATGTTCGGGCAGGGATAATGCTGATGGAAGGAGCCCATGCCCTTGGCGACGATCGAATGTCCGTGGGAGGCGTATGCGCCCTGATTTGAGAAGCACTCGACCTTGCGCGCGGCGATGGTGGCGTCCTTTCGCAGCCATGTTATTATATGATAGCGTATCGCGTGGCGGACGCGGTTGGAGACGAAGGTCTCTTCACGTGAGCAGTCGATGCGGACGCAGCGACCGCCGACCTGAGTGGAGCACCACGCGCACAGCGGCTCATACAGGGCGTCCTGCTTATTGCCGAAGCCGCCGCCGATATACGGCTTTACGATTCGGATATCGCTCCACGGTCTGCCCAGAGCCTGACCGACGATGCGGCGGACGATGTGGGGTATCTGAGTGGACGAGACGACGTTTATGCGGCCGTTCTCTTCATAGGCGAAGCAGCCGTGGTTCTCGATATGGCAGTGCTGAACGGTGGGGGTCTCGTACCAGCCCTCGACCTTGATCAGCCCCTCTTCCTTTATCGCGCTCTGATAGTCGCCGAGCCTGTTGGATGTGTGCTTGAGGATGTTGTTTGGGTATCCTTCATGCAGCTGCGGAGCGCCGTCCTCCATCGCCTTCTGAACGTCGAGGACAAAAGGCAGCTCCTCATACTCTACCGTGATAGCGCGCACGCCTTGTACGGCGGCGACCTCGTCATCGGCTATGACTACGGCGATATCGTCGCCCCAATATCTTACGTGGGTGTTGAGCAGCTTTCTGTCCGCGATGTCCTGATGACCGGGATCCATAGACCACGGATGTCCGGCGGTCGGGAACTCGATATCCGGTACGTCGAAGCAGGTGAGCACCTTGACTACGCCCGGTATCTTCTCAGCCGCCGAGGTATCTATGGATCTGACGATCGCGTGAGCCTTCTCAGCGTGCTTGATGCGGACGTAGAGGGCGTCGGCAGGCATACGATCCTCATAGTATTTGGTTCTGCCTGCGGCTTTATCGTAGCCGTCTACTCTTGCTTCGCTTCTTCCTGTAATGTTCATATCTGTCCCTCCTCGGAAGGAATGATGTTATCTTGACACAGACCTGATGAATCTGTAAAATATAATCGAAACCGATATTCAAGAAACTTCCCGGGTGCAGGCACTAAAGTGTCCGCCGGATAATATACCCTTTTATATCGGTTGAGATTGCCACGGAGCGCTTTTCAGATCGTCATCGCGAAGAGGAACATGGTTTCGACGCGGCGATCTCAACCTTACCTTTGCGCCCCTCGCAATGACTATTAATAAACAAATGAGTTGATGAAATGGATGAAATAAAAATCGGATGTGTTTTGCTCGCGGCGGGTAATTCGGTGCGCTTCGGCGAAAACAAGCTGCTTACCGATATAAACGGAAGGCTCATGATAGAGAGAGCCCTTGACGCGATACCCGCGGACAAGCTGTGCGATATCGTTGTCGTGACGCAGTATGAGAGCGTCAAAAATCTCGCCGAAGAACGCGGATACAGCTGCGTCGTGAACGATCGCCCACAGCTCGGTATCAGCCGCAGCGTTAAGCTGGGGACGACGGCACTGACGGATAAATGCGACGGCGCGATCTATATGGTCGCCGACCAGCCGTGGCTCAGGCGCGAGAGCGTATCGGGGATGCTCGACCGTTTTTCGAAAGATCCCGACAGCATAATAAGCATGAGCAGCGGCGGTAAAAGGGGGAATCCGTGTATATTTCCTAAGGCGTACTTTGCCGAGCTGTGCGCTTTATCGGGCGATAAAGGCGGCAGAGCCGTCATCGAAAAGCACAAGGGATCTCTGATACTGTACGAGGTGACGGAAAGGGAGCTTGCGGATATCGACACACCGGATGATATTTCTATAAAAGAACAATAAATCTATTAAGCACAGCTGATGACGTCGGCTGTGTTTATTTCTTTTTTGAGTAAGGAGTGTTATCAAGCGGCAGGGTGAATCTGCGCCTGCCGTCGAGCTGATAGTACGCCTCTGCTATCGCCGGGGCTGTGGGGATCGAGGTGATCTCCCCTATCCCTATCGCGCCGTTGGCGAGGTCAAGGCCGGGCTTCTCCACCACTATCGCCTTTATCTCAGGCGGTATCTGATCCGCCTTGAACAGCCCGAGGGTTCCGAACTTCGCGGTGGGCTTACAGTTTTCGTCTATCGGATATTTTTCCGTCAGAGCAAAGCCCATCGACATGACCATGCCGCCTTCGATCTGTCCTTCGACGGAGAGGGGGTTCACGGCTTTGCCTACGTCGTGTGCGGCGACGAGCTTCTTTATCCTGCCGGTCTCTTTATCGAGGACGCACATCTGGGTGGCGTAGCCGTAGGCGACGTGGGAGACCGGGTTCGGGACGTCGGCGCCGAGGGGGTCGGTCTTGGCGAGATACTCGCCGTAGAATTCGCTGCCGATCAGATCGCGAAGCTGCCTGCCCTCGAGAGCCTCGACCAGCTTCTCGCACGCTCTGCGGCAGGCTTCGCCGGTAATGAGAGTCTGTCGCGAGCCGGAGGTATCGCCGGAATCGGGAGCTATCCATGTGTTGCTGCGCTCATAGACGATATCGTCGGGAGATAAGCCGGCGTTAGTCACGACCATCTGGGTGAGCACCGTGCCGAGACCCTGCCCGATACACGACGCGCCGGAGTAGATGTGTACCTTGGCGTCGTCCTCTACGATCAGCTTGGCTCTGCCCCAGTCGGGCAGACCGACACCCACGCCGGCGTTCTTCATGGCGCAGGCAAGTCCGACGGGCTCGCCGTTCTTTATCGCCTCGTCAAAATACGGCTTGACAGCCTCGAGAGTTTCGACCAAGCCGGTCTCTGCGCCGACGATCTGACCGTTGGGCAGGACTCCGCCGGGGCGGATCGCGTTGCGGTATCTTATCTCCCACGGAGATATGCCGACGAGCTCCGCCATCTCGTTGAGCAAAGTCTCGGTGGCAAAGCAGGTCTGGGTAACGCCGAAGCCTCTGAACGCTCCGGCAGGTGGATTGTTTGTATAATAGGCGCGGCCTTCGATCTCGAAATTCTCGTAGGCATAGGGGCCTGCCGCATGGGTGCAGGCGCGTTCGAGCACGGGGCCGCCGAGGGATGCAAAGGCGCCTGTGTCGGATATGACGCTCGCCTTTACGCCGACTCCTGCCGCGTGAGCTTGACCTTTACCGGCACACGGGCGACGTAAGCTATCAGCGCCGCGTGATGCTGCACGGACATATCCTCCTTGCCGCCGAAGCCGCCGCCTACGAGCTGGTTCTCCACCAAGCAATGCTCATAGTCTACGCCGAGCATCTGCGCGCACTCATGCAGGGTGGTGTGGGCGCTCTGGTCGGTGGTCAGCAGCTTTACGCCGCCGTTGTCGAGCGGTACAGCCACGCAGCACTCGGGCTCCAAAAAGGCGTGCTCTGTCCACGGGGTCTCGAAGTGATGGGTCAGAACATATTTTGAAGCCTTTATAGCGCCGTCGGCGTCGCCTCTGGACACGTGCTTGTACGCCTGCACGTTGTCTTTATCGGTCTCGAAGACGAGGGGCGCGTCATCCTTAGCCGCCTCCTCGGGGCTGTGGACTGCAGGCAGGACGTCATACTCGACCTTGACGAGCTTTTTTGCCTGCTCGAGGGTCTCTTTGTCCCTTGCGCATACGAGGGCGACCGAATCGCCGAGATAATGGGTGATCTCGCCCACGGGTATCAGGGTGGGCTGATCCTTCTTTATATGACCGACGTAATTCTTGCCGGGGATATCCTTAGCCGTGAGCACACAGACTACCCCGGGGAGCTTCTCCGCCTCGGAGGTATCTATCGACAAAACGCGCGCACGGGGATAGGCGCTGCGCACAGCGCTGCCGTAACACATACCGTCGATGTAGATATCGTCGGGGTATTTGCCGTAGCCCTGCACCTTTTCGGCTACGTCGATACGGCTCACACGGGAACCGACTTCGTAATCATTATTCTCCGAGGGAATTATACCCTCTCTGATGACCTTAGCCGCAAGCAGGATGCCGTCGATGATCTTGACATAGCCTGTACAGCGGCAGATGTTGTTCCTGATGGCGTGCGCCGCTTCTTCTCTTGTAGGATCGGAGTTTACGTCGATCAGAGATTTCGCCGCCATTATCATACCGGGGATGCAGAAGCCGCACTGGACGGCTCCGGCTTTGCCGAAGGCGTAGGTGTACGCCTCCTTCTCAAAATCCGATAGCCCCTCAACGGTGAGGACAGACCTGCCGTCGAGCTTATCGGTCACGGGGATGCACGCCTTGGTCAGCTTGCCGTCGATGAGGACATGGCAGGTGCCGCACGCGCCCTCGCTGCAGCCGTCTTTAACGCTCGTCAGCTGCAGTTCGTCGCGCAGATACCGTATCAATTTTTGGTTTTTCTCTACCGTAACGGTTCTGCCGTTAACCGAAAATACAGCCATGAGGGCAACTCCTTTGGTTTTGTCTGCGATAAGATATAT
This sequence comes from uncultured Eubacteriales bacterium, assembly GCA_900319615.1. GTDB lineage: Bacteria > Bacillota > Clostridia > Oscillospirales > Acutalibacteraceae > Ruminococcoides. Next base: position 4,077 of record ONPE01000107.1, on the reverse strand, counting down.
TTATTCATAATCATTTTAGCATATTGAAATTGAATAATCAATCACAATGTTGAGAAAAAATCCGCAGATCAAAGGCTGACCTGCGGATCGGGATGATCATTTTTTCTTTTTGAGTGTGAGCTCGAATTCGCCGTCCTTCTTAACGACCTCCACGTCGTACTGCTTCGAGCTTGCGAAGCGGGTGATGTTCTCTACGCAGACCATGCTGTCCACCATCACCTTGACCTCGTCGGGGGATGATTTCTTCACCTCGTTCTGCACCATGACAACGGGCATGGGGCAGCTGAGACCTCTGGCGTCGATCATGCTTTTGCCTCCTTCTTCCTGATGATGTTTACCACGGAAATAAACAGCAGTACCGCAAAGCCGATGGCTACGGCGATCTTGCCTGCCGCTGCGATGCCGCCTGCGGAATAAGCGCCGTCCTCAGAGAGCTTTGCAGCGGCTCCTGCGAGACCGAAGTTGTGCGCGAAGGCTGCGCCTACGATCATACCGAGCACGGTGACGGCGGAGTCGCCGTTGCCCTCGCCTGCTAAGATCAGCTGTCTTAAAGGACAGCCGCCGAGCAGCACGCTACCCCAGCCGACAAGCACCATGCCGAGGAGGTTCCAGAGCTGGCTTGCGTGTGCGATGGGCTGCAGATATGTCGAGAAGCCCTTGAAGTTGCCGAGGATGATGTTACCCAGCAGCACTGTGACGAATATAACGCCGAAGCCCGCGATAAGGTTGAAGTCTTTGAACATGATCGCGTCGCGCATACCGCCGACCATGCAGATGCGCGATCTCTGTGCGAGAGCGCCTACGACCAGCGCTATCAAAAGCGCTATGAACATCGGAGCGTGCTTTGAGCCGGGACCCTCCTCGGAGAAGACGAAGATCGCCGGTACGATGAGGAGCAGCGCCAGCAGACCGATCATCAGGCCGGGCATGGCTACGCCCTCGGTGAGGGTAACCGGATGATTGCGCTTTAATGAGAAGCCCTTTTTGAGGAAGAATATGCCGATCAGGATACCGACGAGGAAGCCTGCGAGACCGACGAAGGCGTTAAGGTCGCCGCCGCCCATGCGGATGACCATGCGCAGAGGACAGCCGAGGAACACCAGCGCGCCTATCATGACGAAAGCGCCGATGATAAAGCGTGTCGCGGGCGAAGAGCCTGCCTTCGGCTTGAACTCGCCCGTAGCTGCGGCGAGTATGGTAGAGCCGAGCACCAGCCCGATTATCTCGGGCCTGACATACTGGACCGGAGCGGCGGAATGCAGCTTGACCGCGCCTGCGATATCGCGCAGGAAGCACGCGATACAAAAGCCCATGTTCGCAGGGTTGCCGAGAGCGGTGAGCGCCAGCGCCGCAGCGCCGATCACAAAGCCGGTTATCAGCACCCAGATGTTGATCTTTTTTGTCATTTTTCTCCTTATCTCCTTTGCGAAAAATATATTGACCGTTATATATTTTAAAGTATAACGGTAGATATGTCAAGGGTATATGATAAGACGGCGCCGGAGTCAGCGCAGATATATCCTCGCGCCGCCGGTGTAGGCTCTTACCGTGCCTATCCTCTGCGCGGAGGGTACGGATGAGCTCAGCTCTTCGAATAAAGCGTCCGCCTCGTCGGGGTGGACGGCGATGAGCAAGCCGCCTGAGGTCTGGGGGTCGTAGAGCATATCCTGCTTCGCAAGCTCGGTATCGCCTGCGTCCACATATGCCTCGGCAAAGCTGCGGTTGCGGTACATACCCTCGGGTAGGATGCCGGTGCGTGCGAAATCCAAAGCCTCGGGGATGAGGTCGATATCGCCGACCGAGAGATGTATCTCGACGTCGCTGCCCTGAGCCATCTCGCAGGCGTGTCCGAGCAAAGCGAAGCCGGTGACGTCGGTGCAGGCGTGCACGCGGTACTTCACCATCGCGTCGCGAGCTGATTTATTGAGCGTGGTCATCAGCCTCACGGCGTATGCCATCGTATCCTCGGAAACGAGATCGGCTTTCGCTGCGGTGGTGAGTATGCCGATGCCGAGGGGCTTTGTGAGCAGGAGGACGTCGCCGTCTTTGGCTCCCGAGTTGGTCAGCACCTTATCGGGGTGGACAAAGCCCGTGACGGCTAAGCCGTACTTTGGCTCGTCGTCGAGGATGCTGTGGCCGCCGGTGATGATCGCCCCTGCCTCGTATGCCTTATCGTAGCCGCCGTGCAAAATCTGATGCACAGCGTCCTTGGGCAGGCTTGCAGGCACCGCCATGATATTGAGCGCCAGCTTAGGCTCGCCGCCCATAGCGTACACGTCGGAGAGAGCGTTGGTCGCGGCTATCGCGCCGAAGGTATAGGGGTCGTCGGCTATCGGGGGGAAGAAATCCACCGTCTGCACCAGAGCGAGGTCGTCGGATACCTTGTAGACGCTCGCGTCGTCGCTTTTATCGAAGCCGACCAGAAGATTTGGGTCGGTGCGGACCTTGAGACCGTCGAGCAGCTTTGCGAGCACTCCGGCGCCGACCTTCGCGCCGCAGCCGGCGCAGTTTGCGAGCTTTGTGAGCTTTATCTTATCATCCATAAAAATCACCTTTATCCGTGTACAAATGCAGTATCGCCTCTAAAACGCCGCCGGCTATCGCGAGCGCCTTGTCCGATACAGTACAGCAGTAGTCCCTCTCCCCTCTCGGGTCTACGTCGCCGGCTTTCATGCCCTCGTGAGTCTGCGTGCCGTCTGCGAGCAAACCGCGCAGCACGCCGCCGATGGTGCAGATCATCGGCTTTTCGCCAACATAGCCGACGATATCGCCTGCTTCAACAATATCGCCTATCCGACGTGTACCTTTAAAGACTCCGTTGTCGGGAGCTCTGAGGACGCGCTCGCCGGTAAAGCCGCCGATACGCCCGGGGATGTCGGTGTTGGGCAGAGCCGATCCGTTATAGATGACTCTGCCGAGGGTGTGGCCGCGCATCGTCTCGATCACCGCATGGCAGTCGACGCCGGCCTCAAAACCGGGACCTACTCCGATTACGATGGGCGCGTCGGTGATCTTTGTGCCGAGATTCCGCTTTGCGAGTATCGCGTCGATCAGGATATCGGGTCGCAGGGCTTCACGGCAAATGCACTCGGGGTCGACGAATACGGGCAGGATATCGCGCTTCATCAGCTCCTTTGCGTGGGTGATGTTCTCGGCGAGCTGGGCGCTGACGTCCTCGACGTCGGCTCTGCCGTTCACGACCGCCTCGGAAAAGGAGACGGTGCGGCGTATGGACGTCGGGTGCTCTATCTCGGTCATAGCGACGTCAAAGCCGCTGTGCCATAATCTCAAAGCGATGCCGCTGGCGAGGTCGCCTGCTCCGCGAATCAGCGCAAACATAAATACTCTCCCTTCTTCAGATCGCCTGCATAAACGGGCATATCGAGCAGCCTCGCGAGCTGCCGCGCGTTTTGCAGGTTTTTTTCATTCCCGACCTTATTGATATACAGGCAGTCGCCCAAGCCCTCGCGCTTTATCACGCGGCTGACGATATCGGGCGTGACGACAGAGCTTACGCCAACGCCTGCGATATCGGCGAAGAGCTCCGGTCTGTGGGCTATATCGGATATCGGTCTGCCGAAGCAGTCGGCTCCGATAACAAGGATAGTTTTGTCCGTGCCGTCCGGGATGACGGGCTCATGATCGGCGTGCGCCTTTATCGGCAGGCGGTGTGCACCGTCGGCCTCGGCTATCACGTAGTCGGCGATGCTTTTCAGCTCATCAAAGCCGACGGCGGGAGCGGAGAGCTTTTCCTCCCCTGCCCTTGTGCCTGTACAGACAAGACGATGACGGTCAAGGGCAGCTTTTATTTCTTTTACAGAATTATCAGTGATGACCGGGATATTTTCGGGCTCATATATTTTTGTAGTTGTACAAACGATGACGGCGCCGGTCTCGGAGAGCTCTCTTGCGAGCGTGTACATCAGGGTCGTCTTACCGCCGCCGCCTATCAGCGCCGTTAATCCGGGCTTTATATCAAGCAGCTGAGAAATCTTCATGTCGTCACCTTATCAAAGGGTCAGCTCATGGAGCCCGGCGAACTCTATATGGGCTCCTGTCAGGGCGGCTTTCAGCTTA
>ONPE01000170.1 GCA_900319615.1 uncultured Eubacteriales bacterium | reverse complement strand
AAGAGTGCGGCATCGACAGCCGCGGCAAGAGCTTCCTTGTCGAGGCTTTGCCCTCGCGCGGCGGCTGCCTGCTGATCATCTCGGTCAGGCGCGTGCGCAAGGTGTACCGCATAAAGCGCGACAGCACGCGGACGCTCTGCGTTTTCGATACCGCCGATATGCTCCTCGACCGCCTGCTGCTGGGCGGAGATCTCGCCGGGACGGTGTACGCCTACCGTGAAAAGTACATACTCATCCCTGCGCTCTCTGCGTCAAAGAGATCGCTCGCCCTGCTCTCGGAGTACGGCAGGCTTGTAAAAGCGGACGCCGTAGAAGCGGCGCGGATCAGAGAGTTCGGGAGCAAAATTGATATTCCGCAGTCATTGCGAGGCTCTAAAGGAGCCGTGGCAATCCCACAAAGCAGCGCACCGTCTTCTCTGATAAACTAAACTGTATCAGATCACAAGGGGATCACCGCGTCGGGCATTAACTGTCATTGCGAAGCCCCAAAGGGGCTGTGGCAATCCCACAAAGCGGCGTACTGCTTTTCTGTTAACACTGTCCGGTATTAAACCGCCGGAGGATCACCGCGTCGGGATATGCCCTCATCGTGATGATGCCGCCTTGCCTTATCCCAAAAATCTTTCAAGCGCTGCCATATAAGCCGCAGGCGAGTGGCTGTCCGCAACGCTGCACCTCGGTATACCGCAGGCGCTTGAGGCGAGCTCATACAGGTCGGCTCCCGACGACAGAAAGCTCACGATATCCGCATATTCGCTGACCAAAGCTCCTGCGAGGATATCCGCGGCGTTATCGTCAGCCTCGCCCGACAGCATCCCTGCCACCGAGGTCATGAACTCGTACATACTCAGCTTAACGCCGCCGATGTCGCGCTTTCGCTTGTAGTAGGCGCGGACGTTCGGCGCGAGCCTCGTCACCGCGCACAAAAAGCTGTCCACACACCCCCGACGGGTGAAGCCGATATAGTCGTCGCCGCACAGCTCGCGGTATCTCTCGCTGATGTCGCCTGTATCCGAGAGCGATATATCCCTCCCGTAGCGGCTGTAGCCCCAGCTTTCCGGCGGTAAACGGGTGAAGAGATCCTCGCCCCTGATCAGATTGAATATGCAGTTGTAGCGTGCCTGACGGCGGCTGATGGTGACAGCAGGCGAGGCGAGGGTATAGCACCGCACGCCGTCCGTGCCGTAGCGGTCGCACAGGCGCTTTGACAGGATATTTGCCACAGCGCCGCCCCTGCTGTAGCCGGTGATGAAGAACCTCGGTCGGGTGCCGATGGCTCGCGTGAAGATGTAGTCGCCGGTCTTTTGCTCGGCGAAGTCGGCAGCCTTGGAGAAGCCGCTGTGCTCCGCCGTGTATCCGATATCGAAGTTCGAGAACCACTCGCTGCCCTCGGTGCTCTTGAGCACGGCGATAACGTCGATGACGCGGTCATGTGTGCGGCTCGCAAGATACATCCCGATCCCGCCTCTCTCGCCGCTGTTGCCTACGCTCAGCAGCTCGCCGTACCCGAGCGTTCTCAGATTCTCCGCGAGCGTCGCTTCATCCGCTGCGGAGAGGCTCAGCGCTGAAGCGGTCATAGCGTTAGTTTTGGAGAACACCGAGCTGTCGCCCGGGAAAAGCTCACGCGGTACCCTCAGCTCCGCGCATGGGCTTTGCAGCTGACCGAAGGCTGTCGGACAGCGGAGCGCGACCGTGTTTTTATCTATATTTATTACCATGAAATCACCCGAAATCCCCATCAAAAATTGGCATATTGACTAAATCGCAAAAAAATGGTATAATACGTATAACCGTTTGATACCGATTATCTATAAAATGAGATCGGTATTATATCAATTTTGCTATGTAGCTTTTGCTGCATGGAGATTCGGGAGTATTAATATGAAAAAATCAGTTGCTTTATTACTGGCTGTCATGCTGTTGATATCCGTCTTTTCTCTGACGTCCTGTCAGCTGTTCGGGGGCAAGAAGTCCGACGCCGCAGCTACCGAGGCAGCCAAGATCCCTGAAGGGCTCACACCCTACAGCCTCAACGCCGACGGCACCCCGTCGAGCTACTACAAGAACGAGTATGACGACCAGAACCGCCTGACCCGTAACTATGTCTACGACCTTAACGCTAAGCTCTTGACCTCTACCGGTTATGAGTACGACCAGTACGGTAACGAGATCCGCACCATCATGTATGACGCCGACGGCGAGATAACCTCGCAGATCGCGTGGGAAAAGACCAAGGACGGTCTTGTGACAAAGCGCTCGGACATCAACAAGGACGGCGAGGTCACACGCGTTATCACCACCGACTATACCGACGACGGCAAAGAGGCTGAGATCACCGAGTACGACGGCAGCGATAAAGTCGTCAAGAAGCAGACCTTTGAGTATGACGACGACGGCGAGCTTGTCCGCCACACCGTGTACAAGGGCGACGCTATCGAGTATTACATCACCTACGTCAAGGACAGCGACGGCAAGTATGTCGAGTACAAGTACGACGGCGACGGTAACCTCATCACCGAATAAAAGTCAAACAACGCAAAAAGAAGCAGGAGCCATGCGCTCCTGCTTTTATTATGCCTGTATTCATTTGTATTATTCACATATTATTACGAAAAGATCGGCTTTTTTGACCGGATACATCGGATCAGCCGCAAAGCGCCTTCATCTCGTCTATGGCGGCTTTTGCGTCCTCTGCTCCGAAGACGGCCGTGCCTGCTACGCAGATATCCACGCCGGCAGCAGCCGCGGTAGCGATGGTCGAGGCTCCGATACCGCCGTCGACCTCAACGAGGGTATCCAGACCTTTCTTTGCGATCTCCTGCTTCAAAAAGCGGACCTTGTCCATCATATCGGGCATGAAGCTCTGACCGCCGAAGCCGGGCTCCACGGTCATCACCAGCACCATGTACAGCCTGTCGAGGTACGGCAGGACGACGTCTGCAGGCGTGCCGGGTTTTATCGCGAGGGCGGGCTTTACGCCCCTTTCTTCGATAAGGCTCAGCGTCTCTTCGATATCGCTGTCACACTCGGTATGGATATGATATCCGCTCCCGCGTCAGCGAAGTCGCCGATATAGCGGTGCGGCTCGGATATCATCAGATGAACGTCAAAGGGCTTTTCGCTCGCCTTGCGGAGTTTTTTGATGACGGGCGCGCCGAAGGTGAGATTCGGCACGAAGTGTCCGTCCATGACGTCGAGGTGCATGAAGTCTGCGCCTGCCTTGTCGACGCGGATTATCTCCTCAGCAAATCTGGAAAAGTCACATGATAATAAAGACGGTGCGATCAACATAATTTTTACTCCTTACGTATATAAATCGTCATTGGGAGGAGGAACATAGCTCCGACGCGGCAATCTCAACCTATTGTTTTGATCGTCATTACAAGGGTTTTACCCGGGGCAATCTCAACGATTTTCTACGGTCTTCGGATCAGCTCCGAGATAACGGTAGCCAAGACCCAGAAGCCGATGTATATGATCAATTCTATTACGGAAAGCCTCGCTACCGACGCGTACAGCGCCAGCGTAGCGCACAGCAGGATACCTAAGATCATGCCGAATATCTCTATGGCGATGCCGAGGCTGATGTTTGCCTTGATGCCGATACAGCCGCCGATGGCGCGTGCCAGCGAGCCGATCTTGCCGCGTGTTGCGACATAGGAGCGCGACGCTTCCTCTACTCTTGTGGTTGCCTCTTCGATGACGTTAGAGTATCCGGGCGCCGTCACCTTTACCGAGCGGTGGAACAGTCCGTAGCGCTTGGCGATAAGGTCGTCGGTGATGTTAGCGTCGGTGGTGCTGACCACAAGAGCCAGACCGCTGCGCTCGGCGTTGCGTATCTGCTCCCTGGTCACCGGAGCCGCTGTATAAGACAGAGCCATCACGGCGACAGCCTGTCCTGCTACGGCGATATATGTAATGAAGTTGCCCTGCTTCCTTTGCTGATGCACGGGCATCTCTTCGCTGATGGTGATGTGGTAGCGGTTCATCAGCTTGAGGTTGCCTATCAGTACCCTCTCGCCGCCTATCCATCCCACAAGACCGCTCTTGTCCTCGTACATGACGCTCTCTACCGCCGGCAGCTCGCCTTTGTACTCCATGACCAGCTCGTCAAAGACCGGAGCTATCGGCGAGTTAGCCTCCCTGAGCACGGCGGTCGCCATGAGCAGGTTCTCTTCCACGCGGTACTGCTGCAGAGGCAAAAGATCCTCTATCTGCACGCAGCCGGAGGGGAAGAGATCGGCTGCGGAGAGTATCAGAGCGGATGTGTCGCAGAACTGCCTCACCGAGGGATATCCTGCCACCATCGCCTCCTCGTCGAGCATCCTGCGGCTGAATATCAGCAGCGGCAGGTTGCCGGCTACCATCGCGGTGAACGGTATGCCTATGCACAGCATGACCGTAAGCGCCGATATCGTGCCCTGCACGTTCTTGAAGATGATCGCGTAGATCACGGTCACGAAGAACGCGCTGATAAAGCCGATGGGCGACATTTTTCCGGAGAGCTCCTCGCTCGGATCGGGAGCATAGGATATCTTCAAAAAGTCCGAGAGGAACCTCGTCACGTGCTGATATGCGACCAGCCCCTTTGAAGCCGTGGTGCCGCTGACCAGCCTGCGCGCGGTCTCTTCATCGCTGTATATCTTCGCGGCATACGCCGGAGAGTGTTCCTTGATAAAGTCGAAGTTGCTCTTGACCCTCAGCACCATCATCAGCCTGCCTGCGCAGTCGAGCAGCAGCGCGAACGCGATGATGAAGCAGTAAAGGTGATGATCCGCCCCGACAAAGGACGTCGGCATGATCATCGCGACGATCCCCTGCAATATGCTCGCGATATACGCCAGAGCTATAGCGGTGCAGCTGTTCGCCTTGAAGCGTTTGAGCGGTTTCAGACCGTCTAAAAGCGTGTTGCGTGCGATGACGCCCATGGCTATCGACAGCCCGAGATTTATACCGCAGTAGGCGTAGGCTATGCCGACGCCGTTCTCGATAAGCGCAGAGGCTCCCGAGGTGCGCTCCCAAATAACGAGCGAGATCATCACTATCGCGATGAGGGTGTACAGGGCGAGGCAGATACCCAGCCTTTTGAGGTTTTTGTTGGTGCGTTCGGTGATATATTTTTCGTCCTCGCGGCCGTTGTAATCCAGCGAGCGCTCCTGCTCCGAGCGCGAGGGCTTGTTGAAGCCGGCGCTGATCGAGGCTCCGAGCACCCTGAAGAACTTGCCTGCCTTTGTGGGCTTGCGATCCTTCTTGGGCTTGCTCTCTTTCTTCTTTTCCTTTTTCAGCTTCGGCTTTATCGGCTCCTCGTCGAAGTTGTTGCGCATGACCTCTTTGTTCTTCTGCTTCTGCTCCGACTCCGCCTTGTGTCTTGCCGCCGCCTGACTCAGGGTGTACAGCAGGCTTTGATGCGGCTTGACCGTGGGCTGCATGGCGTGGTAGTTGCGCGATATGGTCGGGTCGGTGGATTTGAGGTACTCGTCATATTCGCTCTCTACAACGTCGGTGAAGCGCCCCGCCTTGAGGTAGATATTGTCGACGCGGCTCTCGTGCTTATACGCCGGCACCTTTGCGACGATGGTATCGCCCGACGGGGTATAGGGCTCGTCCTGTCCCGACGCGGCTCTTGCGTCGTGGCGCTGTTTGTCGTTTGCCTGCCGCTCATACGCCTTCACGCTGTCCATCGGGTCGAGGCTGACGTCTATGTCGTCGATGTCCTGTACATAGATGTTGCGCAGCTTTTTGACGTCCACGACGTCCTCGATGATCTCGTCGGCTACGATGGCGTTGGGGTCGAGCTCCGCCTCGAGCTTCACCTCCGGCGCGTCCTCGTCATCCGTGGAGACGAACTGCAGCTTGCCGCGCTTGAGGTCGTCCTTTGCCGCCTCCTTGCGCTTTGCCTCCGCCTCTGCCTCCAGCGGCTTTATGCGTCTGTATTTTACCTGATTATCTTTGGTGGAGTATATCTCCTCCATATCGCTGTCGTCGGATAGGATCGGGGATGAGTCGTATGCCGCTTCTTCATCGTACTCCGGCTCGTCGATCTCATCGGGATCGGGCTCGCTGTCTACGTCGATAATTTCGTTTGCAGCTTCTGTTTCGGGTATTTTGTTCTCATTATCCTTGTCCTTGCTTTTGTGAAAGCGGAATATGCTCATGTTCTCATCTCCTTTCGAATATATTAGGATGTCGCGTACATTAGGATGTCGCGGTCATCTGTTCTCCGCGATCTTGTACATCAGTATACCTGCGGCTACCGAGGCGTTCAGGGAGTTTATCCTGCCTTTAAGGGGCAGCGAAACAATAACGTCGCATTTCTCCCTGACAAGACGAGAGATGCCCTTGCCCTCGTTGCCTATGACCAGAGCAGCACCGCCGCTGAAATTCGTCTTGCAGTAGTCCTCGCCGTCCATATCGGCTCCGTATACCCAGATGTTGCGCGCCTTGAGCTCGTCGATGGTGTCGGCGATGTTGGTGACCCTCGCCACCGGCAGATACTCCAGCGCTCCTGCCGCCGCCTTGTATGCGGTGTAGGTCAGCCCTGCGGCGCGGCGCTTCTTGATGATGACCCCGTGAGCTCCGGCGCACTCGGCGGAGCGGATGATGGCGCCTAAGTTATGCGGATCCTCTATCTCGTCCAGCAGGATCACGAACGGCGCTTCGTTCCTTTCCTCGGCGAGCTTCAATATATCCTCCACCGTAGAGTACTCCTTCACCGCGCACAGCGCAGCCACGCCCTGATGCGCGGCTCCGCCCGTCATGTAGTCCAGCTTCTTGCGCTCGACCTCCTGCACGGGGATGCCG
>ONPE01000105.1 GCA_900319615.1 uncultured Eubacteriales bacterium | reverse complement strand
CGGTGTGATAGTTACAGGTCGAGAGAGTGATGATATCGTCGCCGAACACCGGTGTGATACCGGTATCGTAGATAGCAGCCTGCTTGACGTTATAGATGAACTCGTTGAAATCTATCTCGGTCTTGAGGGTCTTGTACTCGTAGTACTTGAACACGCCGGTCTCTTTCTTGTCATAGTCCTTGCTGTAGAACGCGGCGAAGACCTCGTATACACCCTCGTCTGTCATGGTGTCGAAGTTGACCTTCTTGTGATCCTCGTAATACTCCTCTTTCTCATACTTCGGCAGATTTCCGAACATCGAGCCGTTGAACATATGATGGCCGTAGATGATGTACTGATGACCGTCGGCCTGACAATCTGCGTCGATGAACAGGCAGCCGCTCTCGGAGTAGTTGCCCTCAAAATCCGTATGCAGATATTTTTCGGGATCGTAGGGAGTGTACATCACGGGATAATCTATCACGGTGTCGTCGATCTCAATCCAGCCGTAGAAGTCTTTATTCATGTCGTACAGATCCTGATACTTGGACACGCCGGGCTGTGACTGCTCTTTTTTATCCACGATGGCGGCGAGCTGGTCGAAAGCCTTATCCTCCTTGTGGTAGGTCATGATCTGTCTGATGCCCATGAACCCGGCAAACAACAGCAGCAGGATGAAGAATATCCTGAGCACGATGACGAACGGCCCTGCTTTCTTCTTCTGCTTCTTCTTTGTCTGCTGAACGGGCTGACGGCTGACGTTCCTGCCGGCGTAGCGGCTGATATCCTGATATCCGTCCTGCTGTGCATAGACGTTCTGACGGGGCGCGGAACTGCGCCTTACAGCCGGCTGATCGAAGTCGTACTGCTGTTCATCGGGATAACGACGGGCTCTGCGCTGTGCTTCGGTATTGTATGCCGGAGTCTTTGGCTGAGATTCGTCGCGGTATCTTCTGCCGCCGCTCCGTGAGGAGCCGTATGTATTTACATTCTTTTGATTATCTTCTCTGTAATGTTTCATAGTTCAAAGGATCGACCCGAGTAATATATCAAATACCAATTAATCTCTGTATGGCTGTTTTTTGTAAAAATAAAAGGCGGCAGCGGGTAACCCCGTCACCGCCGATTATCAGCTTAGATTATTTTCTAACCTTCTTGTAGACGAATGTACCGGCAACACCGAGTACTGCGAGAGCGAACAGACCGATCCAAACGAAGATCATGCCGTTGTCGCTGGTCTTGGGAGAGGTAGAATCCTTCTTAGCAGTTGTGCTGTCAGAAGTAGCCTTAGTAGTAGACTTCTGTGTGGGAGCAACTGTAGTAGCCTTCTCTGTGCTCTTCTCAGTGCCCTTCTGTGTGGGAGCAACTGTCTCGGGAGCCTTTGTGGGAGCTACTGTCTCGGGAGCCTTTGTGGGAGCTACTGTGGGCTCAACGGGTGTGCCGCCGTCAACGAAGACGGAAGAGCTCATAACAGCTGTGTCATAAACCTCAAAGGTCTCGCAGGAACCCATCTCTACGTTGGTAAGAGTAACGGAGAGATTGCCTGCAGCGTCATCGTTAACCTTCAGCTGGAAGTTAGCGAGAACTGTAGCGGACTCGCTGGTGTAGTCAGCTGCAGAAGCATAACCGTTGACCATCATGGAAGTAGCTGTGAAATCGAAAGCATCGAAGCCGAGAGCTTCCTTATCAATTACAGAACCGCCTACGAAAGTCATACCCTCGGGGATAACGATCTGGAACTGGATGGAACCTACGCCTACTGAGGTGGGAGCCATAGCGACCTGATAGTCGAGGACGTCACCGGGGTTAGCATCGGTTACGTTGGTGCTTACCTTAAGCTCTACATTGCCTGCAGCGCTTGCGGAAACGGCACAAACAGCCGCTACCATTAATACACAAATTACTACGGATAAAATACGCTTGATCATAATTAACAAGCTCCTTTCTGTTTGCTAACAAAATTTGTTTGTCATACCGCCTTACGGTATAACGTTTATCCATGTTTGTGGGAGTACCGAGCAAAGAACCGCCCAAAACAGAATATGAGCATGCTCCGCTCTCGGATACAGTCGTATTATACAACATCGTTTTTGAAAATGCAATAGATTTTTTATTTTGAAATAATTTCTTAACATTTTCGGCACTTTTAATAGCAAAGCGTAAAAAAGTTGAAGTTTTTATTGTACATTTATCGCTGTTCAAATGACAAATAACGGCAATCCGGGCAATAATCGCCGATAATTTGTGACCATATATCTTGTGGCGAAAGGTCAAAATCCGCACCCGAACCCACAATAAGTCTTGTTTTCACTATTCTGCGTCAACTATTGACTTTTCCTATTATATATGATAGTATTTGTTCTGTTGGTTTAAAGCATAAAATGCAGACCGGCACACATAAAATAGACTCTGCGGAAGGAGGATACAAGGAGTTTATCAGCGCCAGGACCTTAACCGGTTGACGAGGTTGGCAGTTATCGAAAGACTCGGCGGATGCTGCCACGGCTGAAGCGGCTGTTCATTTACTGATAGTAAGTACAACATTACTCGGAAGGTATGTTCATATATTTTGCCGCAGGGGTGAGTCGTAAGGGAGAAAGAAAAAAGCAGAATCAAAACTGTAACAGAGGTTCTCCCGTCGCCTTTTATATTCTAATCACTAAGGCTATATGCCACAGGAGGTATATTAAATGAGAGTTGTAATCCAGGACAATTACGATAAAATGTGCAAGTGGGCTGCCGACTACATCGCAGCCAAGATCAACAACCACAAGGAAGACCGTCCCTTCATCCTCGGTCTGCCCACCGGCTCCTCCCCCATCGGAGTTTACAAGGAGCTCGCAAGGATGAACAAGGCGGGCGAGGTTTCCTTCGCCAACGTCGTCACCTTCAACATGGACGAATATCTCGGTCTGCCCCATGAGCACGATCAGAGTTACTGGTACTTCATGCACGACAACTTCTTCGATCATCTCGTAGATATGAAGCCCGAGAACATCAACATCCTCAACGGCATGACCGACGATCCCGAGGGCGAGTGCGCAAGATATGAAGAGAAGATCGCTTCCTACGGCGGCATCGACCTGTTCATGGGCGGCATCGGCGTAGACGGTCACATCGCGTTCAACGAGCCGTTCACGAGCCTTGCGTCCCGCACGGGCGTGCGCAACCTGACCACCGACACCCGCATCGTCAACTCCCGCTTCTTCGGCAACGATCCCGAGGCTGTCCCGGCACAGGCTCTGTCCGTAGGCGTCGGCACCGTTACCGACAGCAAGGAAGTCCTGATCCTCATCAACGGTCACAACAAGGCTAAGGCTCTTGCAGAGACCGTAGAGGGCTCCGTCAGCCACAAGTGGACCTGCTCTGCTCTGCAGATGCACAACGGCGCTATCATCGCCTGCGACGAGGCGGCTTGCGACGAGCTGACCGTGGGCGCTTACAAATACTTCCTCGACATTGAGAAGAAGGAGAGACTTTAATAATGTATACAATCAAGGATCTGTATGATCTTGACCATACCCTCGCCAAGGATTACCTCTCACAGTTCACCTATCCGTGGGAGGCTCTCAAGGGCATCAAGGATATGATCATCGCGCTGGGCGAGACTCTCGGCGACGACTATGAAGAGAGAGCTCCTCAGGTGTGGGTACACAAGACCGCTAAGGTATTCGACTCCGCTTATCTCGGCGCTCCGTGCATCATCGGCCCCAACACCGAGGTGCGCCAGTGCGCGTTCATCCGCGGCTCGGCTCTTGTCGGCGCTGACTGTGTCGTAGGCAACTCCGCAGAGCTCAAGAACGTCATCCTCTTCGATCACGTTCAGACACCCCACTATAACTATGTAGGCGACTCCATACTCGGCTACTTCTCCCACATGGGCGCAGGCTCCATCACATCGAATGTGAAGAGCGACAAGCAGCTCGTAGTCGTACATAACGGCACCGAGAAGATCGAGACCGGGCTCAAGAAGTTCGGCGCCATGCTCGGCGACTATGTCGAGGTCGGCTGCAACGCCGTTTGCAACCCCGGCACCGTGATCGGCAGACACAGCAACGTCTACCCCACCTCGTGCGTTCGCGGAGTCGTTCCCGAGAACTGCATCTTCAAAAACAGCGGCGATATCGTAGAAAAGAGGGCATAAACAATGGGCAAATATTTCGGAACAGACGGCTTCAGAGGCGAAGCCAACAAGGATCTAACCTTTGACCACGCTATTAAGATCGGCCGTTTCCTCGGCTGGTACTACGGCGAGAATCAGGGTAAAAAGGCAAAGGTCCTCATCGGCAAGGACACACGCCGTTCTTCCTATATGTTTGAATACGCGCTGTGTACAGGCCTTATGGCGAGCGGCGCAGACGCATACATCATGCACGTTACCACCACCCCGTCGGTCGCTTACATCACCCGTACGGATGATTTCGACTGCGGCATCATGATCTCCGCCTCCCACAATCCGTTCTATGACAACGGCATCAAGGTACTCAACGGCAACGGTGAGAAGATGGAGGAAGAGACCCTGCTCAAGGTCGAGGATTACATCGACGGCAAGATAGATATCCCGGTTGCCGAGAGAGAGAATATCGGCAGGACAGTCGACTATGTCGAAGGCCGCAACCGCTATATCGGCTACCTCATCTCCATGAGCAAATACAGCTTCAAGGGCGTAAAGGTCGGTCTCGACGTCGCCAACGGCGCGGCTTGGCAGATCGCTAAGGGCGTGTTCAACGCTCTGGGCGCAAAGACCTACGTCATGAACGACGCTCCCGACGGCTACAATATCAACACCGACTGCGGCTCCACCCACATCGAGCATCTGCAGAAGTTCGTCGTAGAAAAGGGTCTGGACGTCGGCTTTGCATATGACGGCGACGCCGACCGCTGCCTCTGCGTGGATGAAAAGGGCAACGTCGTCACCGGCGACCACATCCTCTATGTATACGGTCTGTATATGAAGGAGCGCGGCAAGCTGCTCAACAACAAGGTAGTCACCACCATCATGAGCAACTTCGGCCTGTACAAGGCTCTCGACAAGGTCGGTATCGAGTATGAGAAGACCAAGGTCGGCGACAAGTACGTATACGAGAACATGGTCGAGCAGGGCAACCGCATCGGCGGCGAGCAGAGCGGCCATATCATCTTCAGCAAGTACGCCACCACAGGCGACGGCATCCTCACCTCTCTCAAGATGATGGAGGTCATGCTGGCAAAGGAGAAGCCCCTGAGCGAGCTCGCGGCTCCCTGCGTATTCTATCCGCAGGTGCTCAAGAACGTCCGCGTCAAGAGCAAGCCCGAGGCTCAGAACGACCCCGATGTACAGAAGGCTGTAGCAGAGGTCGCAGAGAAGCTCGGCGACGACGGCCGTATCCTCGTCAGAGAATCCGGCACAGAGCCCGTCATCCGCGTGATGGTCGAGGCAGGCTCCGACGA